>JACZXR010000487.1 GCA_022571535.1 Deltaproteobacteria bacterium
CTTCCTACGGCCCTTGGACCGAATTTCATCTAAGACCCCGAAACGGATCTCCCGCTCCTCCTGCCAGCGTTCGTAGAGCTCGATATCTACGATGGCAACCATCGGTTTGCCCTGTTTCTCCACAATGACCGCTTCTTTGCCAAAGTGGACCATGCCCAGGATCTCAGAGAACTGCGCCCTTGCGTCTTTCGCTGATATTCGTTTTACCATGTAACTTACCCTCTGCCCTCACATAGACAAATTCGGCCAATTTTGTCAATAGTGTACATTATATACATATTGTTACTTTTTCGGGAAGTCGAAGGTGGTCCTGTTACATGTCGACAGCCGACATCTCAGTGGTTGCCCAGCAGACCCGCTACCTCAGGGAAAATGGCCAACCAAGTTTAAACTCGTCATCAGCCTGAAGACGACTAAGAAGCTTGGCCTCACGTTCTCCCCCGAGTTGCTCTTTCAGGCCGATAGACTGATCAGGTGAGATGGACCATGGCCGTGGCCGGAGAAGAGTTATTGTGCGTTCTTCAAGGTTTTTACATCAAGGAATTAGGTGAAAGGCTTTCCTCTGGTTGAGTCGGTAGATGGAAAACCCGCGGCGATCCAATGTAAACACCAAGTCGGTGTCCAGTTCTTCCGCCAGGACAACCAGAGTGGCATCTGCAAAATCCATCGGGACATTGCGATACCTCTCCATCAAAACCGTAATCCGTTGGAGGCTCGCCTGAGACGACGGGACCAACTGAAAAGCCCCCCTCAGGAGGAACTCAAGGCAAACTTTTTGAGCCCTCCACTGCGGCCCAACCAAGTAGAGCGTCTCGGTCAAAACCGCCTCGGTGGTCACAATGGATCCGGTCCACCTTTCCAGCACCGCCACACAATCAGCGTGCAGTTTCTCGCTTCGGTCTACCAGGGCAATAAAGGCTCCTGTATCCAGCAAAAGTTCATTGGCCACGGCGTAAACGCTGGATCAAGTAATCTCGGTGCCGCTGGCCCAAATCGGGCAGACCGCTTCGAACGCGACCTAAAAGATCGCGAACGCGCTCGATTGGGCGCACCTCCGGTTGGGTATCCAGAAACTGTTCCAAGGCCTGACGCACCACTTCCGAACGCTTGCGTCTTAAACGCCTGGCCGAGCGCTCTAACTTGACGGCCAACGCAGCCGGCAATCGCAGGGTTAATTGACGCTCCATGCAACGCCCTCCTCTTGCATTGCATTGTAATGCAAGGTCTTACGAAAGTCCAATGAACTCCTCGCGCGCGCGGGCAGCATCCTCAAAGGGGACAACACAGCAATCTCCCCCCGTTGAGTTTGGATTTTGGATTGGATTCCGAATTATCCCTGTCAAGCCATCTAAGAATCTAAATATCAGGTAGCCTTTACGGAAGAAGCAGCAGTAGATTTAGACAAGATCAAGAAGTATTATGCCAGGCAAATAACAGATCGTATTGGAACAACTCTTGTTGACAGGGCTGAGGGTGTTACGCGAAGTAGTGTCAAGAAACTGAGGGGGTTCGAGACACTTTACCGTTTAAGGGCAGGTGAATACCGGGTTTTCTACCAGGTTCAATCTGGCGAGGTTACTATTCTAAGGATTTTATCTAAGCAAAGGGAAGCGGAATTTTACCAGGAGGCCAGAGGCTATGGAGATGATACCGATCTATGAAGCGAAGAACCAGCTCAGCAAGTACATTGAGATGTGTCGAGAGGAGCCTGTAATTATTACCAAGAATGGTCACATGAAGGCATTCCTTGTCCCTTATGATGAAGATGAATTTGCGGCCTTAATGCTCCAGTATTCTCCTTCTTTTCGGAAAATGATAGATAAGGCGGCCGCTAGTAAGACACGGATTCCCTTCAACGAGGTTAAGAGACGCTTAACAAAGAGGCGTGCTTAGATCGAAAAAAGGAGCAAGTATGGCGACGATCTACGACCTTAGCGTGTCCTTGAGACCTGACAACATGGAAACGACCAACCTGACCTTGACGCCCGTGTCACACGACGAGGCTGCCAGGATTTTTGCCAAGCGCTACGGCGTGAGAGTCACCGACATTCCGCATGGTTCGTTTTTCTCTAATGAACGCATTTCATTGAGGAGTCACCTCGGCACGCACCTGGATGCGCCGATTCACTTCTATCCCACCTCTGAGGGCCGCCCGGCAAAGACCATTGACGAGGTCCCATTGGAATGGTGCCTTGCCGACGCCGTCGTGCTCGATTTTCGCAACAAGAAGCCGTCTGAAGCGATCACCGAAACCGACGTCGCCTCGGAGCTGGAGCGGATCCACTATGTGCCAAAGAAGGACGATATTGTCGTGCTCTGGACTGGGGGCACAGACCACTACGATGATGATCCCCACTTCGGCGAATCGGCTGCCGGCATGAACAGCGGCGCCCTGAACTATCTCTTCGGTTTGGGCGTCAGGATTATGGCTACAGATTCGGCCACGATCGACATGCCCATTGCGCTGATGACCGAGCGCCTCCTGAAGGGAGATCAGTCCGCCTACTTTCCAATTCACCGCGCGGGCAGGCTGATCGAGTGGACCCACGCGGAGAAGCTGGCCAATCTTGCTAGTCTGCCGGGACCTTTTGGCTTCAAGATGATGTTTTTCCCGGTGCAGATTTCCCGTGGCACCGGCGGCTGGATCCGGGCCGTGGCCATCCATGACGAGTGGCTCAACTCTCACCAGGTTCGGCTGGTAGACCTTAGCCTGCCCATCACGAACCACAGCTTTGAGCCGGAACAGAGCCACATCATCA
>JACZXR010000044.1 GCA_022571535.1 Deltaproteobacteria bacterium
GTACGCCGAGCTATGCTCTCCACCTCGCTGAGGTCGCTCGAGAGCAGGGGATAGATCTCTCCGCCAGCCCCATACGCATCACCATCCATGCTGGAGAGCCCGGTGCGAGCATCCCTGCAACCAAAAGGAGAATTGAAGAGGCCTGGGGGGCCAAGTGCTTTGACCACATCGGGTCCTCGGAGATCGGTCCCTACGCCTTCGAATGTCATTTGCAGCCCGGCGGTGTTCACATTAACGAGCTGGATTACATAGGTGAGGTCATCGATCCCGAGAGCCTGAAGCCTTTGGGGCCCGGGGAGATGGGGGAGTTGATCCTGACCAACCTCAACCGTCGGGCGTTTCCAGTCATCCGTTATCGAACTGGAGACCTGGTGAAATTCTCAGACCTGAAGCCCTGTGTCTGTGGGCGGACATTTTTGAAGCTGGAAGGAGGCATACTCGCCCGGGCGGACGATATGATGATCGTTCGAGGGGTGAATATCTATCCCAGCGCCATTGAAGCTGTTCTACGAGGGTTCAAGGAAGTGGCGGAGTTTGAAGGCCAGGTGTCCACTCGTAAGGGAATGGACGACCTTTTGCTCAAGGTGGAATTAAAGGATGAGCCCGGCATAGAGCCCCAGAGGATCCAGAGCAGGATACAACAGGAGCTTCGCAACCGACTGGGACTGCGCATCGAGATGGAACTGGCGCCCCCAGGCTCCCTGCCTCGTTACGAATTGAAGGCCAGGCGTTTCAAGCGAACGCCGCCAGAGTAGTATTCCCCCTCTTGAGAATCTATCTTCGTGCTAACAACTCGGCCGTTAGCCAGGCTTCTCCGAAGAATGGAGATTCAGGTCCTGGCCATTGAGTGAGACCTGGAAGGAGATGGGAGTCGGATTTCTCAGTGACTGGATCACGTAGCAACCGGCCTCCGATACCCTTGCCAGTTTGGCGATCTTGGAAGGGTCTTCTTCGGATTCAATTTCCAAACGGGTCTCCACCCCGGTACAGCTCGTGTGGACGGTCTCGGCCATGAGAGAGCCTCCTCCCCAAAATTTGGACTTCACCATGACTCTGGTCTTTTTGATTTTGAGGCGGAGCATGGTCGCATACAGCGACACGTGGGTCAGGAGTCAAAAGGCAACCGATGAACTCAGGTAGGCGAGCGGCGGCGGCGCCGCATCGTCTCCGTCCAGGTAAGGTCCTTCATCGCAGTGGATCGTAAAGGTCTTCCCTGCAGGTTGCTTCAGCGTCACCTGCGCCCTCTTGTGTTGCTTTTCCAACGCTTCAGCCTCTACCACCACTTCTATCTCATGCCCCCCACGGGAGAAGCGATTTCCTAGTTTATTCGTTTCCTGTGCCATGATCTTTTACCCTTTTCGGTTCACATTACTCTCAACAAGGACAGCTACCGGATCGCAGATCTCGATCTCCAACATCTCGATTTGGCGGAGAATCATGTAGGTATTATTCTCGGCGACCGGGAGACCCTGTGATAACTCAAAGACCTTCTGGGCGGCTGCCCTTAGCCCTTTAATGGCTTCTGCTAGTTCTTGAGTTTTCTTCGACAACATCTGCCTCTCCTTCCTTTCTGAGGTCAATCAGTCTCTTGGTCTTGATCTCCTGTTTTGGGAATGTCCCCGGTGGACAGAGTTCGATCTGAAGTCTCAGATTGATTTTCAACCTGAGCGCCGACTCCAGGTCGCGAATCAGTCCTTCGGTCGACCCTTCCTGTGTGTTGGTTTCCGCTTTCAGAGTCACTTCGTCCAAGGGCCCACGCCTACTGACAATGATCCGGTAGTCGGTCAATTGTTCAAAGCTACAAACAACGTCTTCAACCGCCTGGGGCGAAAATAATACTCCACGAATTTTGAGGAGGTCATCGGCCCTCCCCAGGATCCCTCCTTCCACCCACCGAAAGGTTCTGCCACAAGGGCAGGCGCGATTCGAGGGGCGGATCAGGTCTTTGACATCGAACCGAATCACTGGCTGGGTATACTTCTCCAGGGAGGTCACGACCAGTCGAGAGAGCTGACCCGGCTGGGCAGGTTGCATAGTCTCTGGATCGAGAAACTCCATCAGAAAAAATCCCTCGATAATGTGGACACCGCCAGGGTGAGCTGAGCACTCATAACCCCAGGGTCCCACCTCACTGGCACCAAGGTGGTCAAAGACCTCAGCACCCCATGCGGTCTCAAGTCTCTTTCGGGTCGACGGTATGGAGCCACCCGGCTCCGCGCCGCAGATCAGCTTGCGCACGTGGAGATCACGCAGCTCCCAACCCAACTCCTTCTCCGCTTGAGACGCAAGCTGCAGTAGATAGCTGGGAGAGCCCATCAGCGCCGTGATCTCGTGATCACGAATGATCTGAAGCCGCTCCCTGGTAGACATTCCGCCTCCGGGATAAACTCGGCATCGAAGCAATCGAGCCGCATCCTGACCACCCCACCAACCGACAAAGAGGTTGAACGGAAAGCAGACCAGGACTCGGTCGCTAGAACCCAGGTTGCAGGCCGCAAGCCCGTATCCCCAACACTCCAGCCACCAGTTCCAATCGCGGTGTGAAAATCCGAGCCGCATGGCTGTTCCTGTTGTGCCGGACGTTTGGTGGTAACGGACGATTTCGGATTCGCTGACGGCAAGAACCGACGAGAACTCTACGAGCCGCTCTCCCTGGGCGGCAAGCCACTCCTTTTTTTCGGTCAGAGGGATTTTCTTGAGATCGTCCAGTCCCTGAATGTCTTCAGGACGGACCCCGTTGCGGTCAAACTTCTCCCGGTAAAACGGAGAGTTATTGTAGGCCCAGTTGAGGATTCGCTTGAGTTTTAATAACTGAACCTCCCGCAGCTTTTCCTGCGGGAGCGTTTCCATGAGTGGGTTCCACACACAGGGAGCCTATCTTGTGATGCTGGATATTGTCAATGAGTCCTGTATATTGGTATGTTCGCATTCGAATTCATTTAGTGGACCTTTATTGTACTTGCGAGCGTTTGATGAATGCAGCGCTAAGCCGGGAACTTATTGCACAACGGGGACGGGAGCTAGGTCTCGATCTGATCGGCTTTACCTCAACTCGCAGCGTGGAGGATAAGGTGCCTGACCGATACCGTCCCTCCCGAATTGCTGAACACATGCAGACTCTGATCGTTGTGGCAAAAAGAGGCTATTCCGGCTTTGTCGTTGCTCATCATTCTGGAACCAAACAGTTTTGGGGCGGGCGCATTATCAAACGGCTTGACGAAACCTGCCTGAAACTTGCTGATTTTTTAGAGGGCCATGGAGCTGTTGCCTTTCCAGTCTCCTCTCTAATGGTGGACATGGGCGATAGAGAGGGCTTGGATCTCTGTCCGGCCGGGCAGGGTTCTCCGCTTCTGAAGGCTGCCGCGGTGGAGGCAGGTCTTGGAACGATGGGTCTCAATCTGATGCTTCTGACGCGTGAGTTTGGTCCTCGGGTCTACCTCGGGGGAGTTCTAACCGATGCTGAAGTCGAGCCTGGCAGACCCCTTGCCACGGAACTCTGCCTGGGACTTGAGGAGTGTGGTCGCTGCGCGGCCGTTTGCCCTGAGGATGCTATTCCACGGCGGGCTCGGAAGGGCACTCCCTTATCAGAGGTTCGCGGATTGGACGCTAAGGCGTGTGCCCGGAGTTCCCAACCCTTGGGCTCACGTCGTTTCAAAGAACATCTGACTCAAATCTTTCTTACTAGGGATCGACTTGAAGAGATGTGGTCACTGATCGGAAACCGGCTCACAGGTGCCTTTTGGCAAGAGATGGTCATGATCAAGGAGGGTGCGTTTACCGGTTGCTCGGCGTGCGTGAACGTCTGTCCGGTGGGGGAAGATTATCAGCGACTGGGTGAGCGAGGAGAGACCGCTATCCCCCAGTTCACCAAATCCGTTACAGGGGGAGTAGTGGAGGTAGAGAATCTGGCCAAAGGTGGAGAGGAGTCCCAATCGTGACGTTGACGGAAGAACTGTTTGAGTTTGCCCGGAGCAGGGGGGCTGACTCTGTTGGAGTTGTCTCAGCAGAGGCTTATGAAGCTATTGTCCCGAATCTCCAGAAGCCTTCCACCACCGCCAAGGGCATGAAGAGCCTGATTTGCTTTGTCAAGCACATGTTGACCGGGTCGTTTGCTACTCGTGATGTCTCCGTGCAGTCGCTTAATTCCCACGTGTGCATGGATAGGGTTGAGAGAATTTCGATGGAACTTGCCGAGTGGCTGGAAAAAAAGGGCTATCTTGGCCTCCCGGTTCCCCCTGAGGCCGCCGATATGAGCTTGCAGCGTAGCCCGGCCGGTACGCTTGACTTCAAGTGGGTCGCGGAAGAGTCCGGGGTAGGTACGGTTGGGCTGGAGTTGAATCTCCTCACACCTGACTATGGCCCGCGCGTCTATATCGGAGTGGTGATGACCGATGCAGAGCTGGAAACCACTCCAAAGCTGGAACAGCATCTTTGCCCGGGAATGAAATGCGGTCGATGCGCAGTGATCTGTCCCACCCAGGCGATTCCTCTGCGTGCCCGCCGCGATGCACACATCACGGAGTATCGCAACCTCGACAAGCGGGCCTGTGCCAGCGGTGCGGAGCGCATTGGCATCAAGCCACTGCTCCTAAATCTTCGCAAGCTGATCTTTACCACTCCTCCACCAGACCCACAGCGTGTCCTGGAACATGTCTATTGGAAGGAGTTCTGGCAGTCCATCAACTCCAAACTGGGCGCCTTTGCCGCCTGCTTCGAGTGCTTTTATGTCTGTCCACCAGGGGCCAAGGACTTCAGAAAGATCATTCGAATACCATACAGGCGCATGGACATCCCCCCTGGAAAGGTGGGCCGCCGTCACTTTGACGACATGGTGGAGATGGTTTACCGAGGGGTGCCTGAGGAACGAAAATCCGAATACGAACGGGATCAGGACTTTGGTGACGTCTTACAGGCTGGGCATAACCCGTGACTAAGGAAGAGATCCGGGCATTAGCGAAAAATTGCGGAATAGACCTCGTTGGCTTTACAACTTGTGAACGGCTGGATCAGAAGCTTCCGGAATCGGTGCGTCCATCGCAGATTTCGGAATACTTACCAGTATTCATGGTGCTGGCCAGGCATATTCCTGTGGGAATCAGCGCGGCGGCCGATGGCAGTGCCAAACAGATGGCTGCCGCCATAGTCCATCGGGTGTTGGAGGAGGCCGCCGCTGGGCTGGCCTATGTTCTAGAAGAAAAGGAATATCTGGCTGTCGTTCTGCCTTCGCTGACTATGGACTTCAAAGGCCGAGACGAACTGAGCAACACACCTGCGGGTCAGGCCTCCCTGTATCTCCGCCTGGCCGCGGTCGAAGCGGGGCTGGGCACATTGGGGTTGAACAACATGTTGTTGACACGGGAGTTCGGTCCCCGTGTCTATCTCTGTGGTATGATGACCAATCTTGAGGTTGAGGCCGATGAGCCTCTGCAGAACGAATTATGCCTCGGATTGGAGGATTGCGGGCGCTGCGCTGCGGTGTGCCCGGGAGATGCCATTCCGCGTCAGTCGCGGCTTGGAGCTCCTCTGGCCGACTATCGAGGCCTTGACGGTCGGGCCTGCGCCACCTATTCACAACCTCATGGTGTGGGGGCCTTCGTGGATCATTTCCGGTCCGTTTTCCGGCAAGATGACCCAACGGAATTAAGGTCCAAGATCGATTCTTCCGATACTTCGCTTCTCTGGTATAATATGGCTGTTTTGCGTCAGGGGGCCTTTACCGGTTGCAGCAGGTGTTTACAGGTCTGTCCTATTGGAAATGACTACGAGTCCATACAGATTTCCCCCCACCGCCAGCGGGATCTGCCTGTCGGCCTCCGCTCTCAAATTTCGGGGGAGAACGTGAGTATATTATTGAGCAACCCCGCGGCTAGCCGCGGGCACAAAACCGATGAGGTTTCCAAAGGATAGAATCGGTAGCTCTTCCCTTTGGTCGACCACGGGGTTCAAGCCCCGTGGTCGAATAACTTGGTTAAACCATAGCGACTGGAAGTCTTAAGGGGGTGGCTTTTCAGATGGCCAGTCCGACTAGCTCAGAAACGGGTAAGATGAAGCGCAGGTCGTTTTATATGCAAGATGCCTCAAGGAAGGCGCTTCTTCGCCTCCGAGTCAATGGCGAAATCAGTGAGGTTGCGACTGAAGGGACCAAGACCCTATTGGAAGTATTGCGGGAGGACCTCGGTCTCACAGGAACCAAGCACGGCTGTGAGCTCGGAGAGTGCGGAACCTGTACGGTCCTGATGGACGGGGAGCCGGTTCTTTCCTGCCTCGTATTGGGCGCAGAGGCAGAGGATGTGGATATCGTTACGATCGAAGGATTGATGCAAGGGGGTCAACCTCACCCGCTGCAAAAAGCCTTTGCGGATCTTGGGGCGACCCAGTGTGGATACTGTATTCCAGGATTCCTGCTCACGGCCAAGGCGCTATTGGACAGCAATCCTCACCCGAGTCGTGACGAGATCAGAGAGGCGTTGTCAGGCAACCTTTGCCGGTGCACAGGGTACACAAAAATCCTTGAGGCGGTGGAGCTTGCTGCCAGAAATCAGGAGGTTGTGTGAAAGAGAGGAAATTTTCTGTAATCGGAAAGCCTCTACCTAAAATCGATGCCATGGCCAAATGCGCGGGCGAGACACTCTACGCAGATGATCTATTTTTTTCTCGCATGATCTATGCGAAATTGCTCCGTAGCCCGCACCCCCATGCGAGACTCCGGAGTATCAGCACCGAGAGGGCAGCCGGCCTCGACGGGGTCTACGCGGTGATCACGGGCAAAGATCTACCGGAAAAGTTTGGCATAATGCCTTCGACACAGGATGAGGAGGCATTGGCAGTGGAGAAGGTGAGGTATGTAGGAGACCCCGTAGCCGCCGTTGCGGCCTCGAGCGAAACCCTTGCGGAAAAGGCGCTGGAGTTGATCGACGTGGATTATGAAGTTCTCAAGTCCGTCCTCTCCATCGAGGAGGCGCTGACGGAGGTGGACAATAGAATTCATTCCTGGAATCGATATGCGAATGTCCAGAAGGCCGTCTCTCTTGAGTTCGGCGATATGGAGAAAGGGTTCGAAGGGGCTGACCATATCTACGAAGACACGTTTTTCTTCCAGGGCAACACGCACCTTCCGATGGAACAGTATTGCACCATCGCATTTAGCGGACCGGATGGGAAGCTCTCGGTCTGGTCTTCAACCCAGACACCCCATTATCTCCATCGAACCCTGTCTAAGGTCTTGGGTTTGCCGATGTCTCGGATAAGGGTTGTTGCCACGCCTGTGGGCGGAGGTTTTGGCGGCAAGAGCGATCCATTCTCCCATGAGCTTTCCGTGGCGAAGCTTTCCATGACTACAGGACGGCCGGTTAAGATCACGCTGACGCGGGAGGAATCTTTTTATGTTCATCGTGGGCGACATCCGGTCAAGATGTGGATCAAGACCGGTGTCAAAAACGACGGAACCCTCCAGGCGATGCACTTCAGATCCTTCCTGGACGGGGGCGGTTACAGCAGCTACGGGTTGGCAAGCGTCTACTATACCGGTGCCTTACAAACGGTGACCTACAAATTGCCTGCCTATAAATTCGAGGGGGCCCGAGTCTTTACCAACAAGCCTCCCTGTGGGCCGAAGCGGGGGCATGGCACCCCACAACCACGATTTGCCGTAGAGGTTCAACTGGACGAGATTGCGGAGAAGCTAGGCATCGATCCCATTGATCTTAGGCTCAAGCAGCTAGTGGAGCCCAATTCTGAGACGGTGAACGGGCTGAGGATCAGCACTACGGGCCTCAGGGAGTGTATCGAGAAAGTGGCGGCTAAAGCCGAATGGAAAAAGAAGTTTCGCCAACTCCCCTTCGGTCGGGGAATTGGTTTTGCGGCCAGCGCCTATATCAGTGGGGCTGGGCTGCCCATTTACTGGAACGAAATGCCCCAATCGGGGGTCCAGATCAAGCTCGATCGGGGAGGAGGGATCACTATTTTTTGTGGGTCCACCGACATTGGGCAGGGTTCTGACTCAATCCTGGCCTTTGCGGTGGCAGAAGAATTTGGCGTGGATCCGGCCGACGTGCGGGTGGTGACCGGGGATACGGATTTGACCCCTGTGGATTTAGGGAGCTACTCAAGCCGTGTGACCGTTATGACGGGGAATGCAACTATACAGGCGTGTGGAAAATTGAAGGAAATGCTCTATCAGGTTGCGGGTGAGGTGCTCGAGGTGCCTTCTGACGACCTAGAAATGGCCGAGGGGCAGGTGCGGAGCATAAGCTACCCGGCTCGAGGGATCAGCTTCGTCGAATGCGTGCAGAAGGCGGAGGCCAAGTTTGGGACGCTTGGCGCGACGGGGAGCTATAGCCCTCCGAAGCATCCTGCGAATTATAAAGGATCTGGAGTCGGGCCAACTACGGCCTATAGTTTTTCAACTTCCATCGTGGAGCTTGCCTGTGACGGTGAGACGGGCGACATCAAGATCGACAAGGTTTGGATCGCGCATGATTGTGGCCGGGCCTTTAATCCTCTTCTGGTTGAAGGGCAAACAGAGGGGAGCGTCTACATGGCATTGGGCGAGGTCTTGATGGAGGAGCAGGTTTTCAGAAAATCAGGACTACACAAGATACCGTCTATGCTTGAATACAAGAGCCCGACCACGCTCGAGACCCCCGAGATCGAGACGATCCTGGTGGAGACCAACGATCCGGAGGGCCCCTTTGGAGCTAAAGAAGCAGGACAGGGACCGCTCTTGCCTGTGATCCCTGCTGTGGCCAATGCCGTTTACGACGCCGTGGGCGTGAGAATTCATGAAATCCCTATAACGGGCGATAAGATACTGCGGGCGCTTGAAGGAAGGCTCAAACCCGTATCGGTCCCTTCCTTCGAGTTTCCCCCGCCTGTCAAGTGGCAGCCGGGGAAAGGCGCAGAGGTTCCGCAAAAGAGTTAGACCCGTTGCGAACAAAGGTGGCGGGACGCATCGTTGAAACCAAGTTTCGGTAGGCAAGCGCTCTGGATCCGGAATATATGACACGAACCATTTCGCTAGGGGGTTAGGTGAGATGCTCAGACTACCCAATTTTAATTATGTGAGGCCGAGGTCGCTGAAGGAGGCGGCGCGAGTTCTGGCGGATTTGGGGCCCGAGGCGATGGCTGTAGCGGGCGGGACGGATGTTTATCCCAAAATGAAGCGTGGCCAGTTTACTCCCCGGTATCTGGTCTCACTCAGGCGTTTGCAGGAGCTTAGAGGGATTGGCCCTGAGGGCAAACGAGGGATGTGGATTGGGGCGGGGGAAACCTTAACTGCGGTTTCTCAGAATTCTACCGTTAATAAATACTTCCCGGCCCTCGCAAACGGCGCCGCCCTGGTCTCCACACCCCAGCTCCGCAATATGGGGACTATAGGCGGCAACATCTTGGTGGATACGAGGTGCAACTATTACGATCAGACATTTTTCTGGAGACAGGCCGTGGGTTTTTGTATCAAAAAGGATGGCCAGATCTGTCTGGTGGCGCCAAAGAGCAGCAAGTGTCTTGCGATCTTCTCATCAGACACGGCGCCTGTCTTGAGCAGTTTGGGCGCGATAGCCAGTCTTGTCGGTCCCCAGGGCCGGCGAAGGGTGCCCTTTGCTGAGCTGTATCGGGATGATGGAATCGATTTTATGACCAAGCGCGGCGATGAGGTGTTACAGGGGATCATCATTCCTCGCAAGGCCTTTGGTTACCGTAACATCTATCTCAAGCTCCGCCGCAGGGGCTCTTTCGACTTTCCCGTGCTCGGCGTCGCAGGGACCATGGGGTTCGGAAAAGACGGCACCTGCCTTCATGCAAGGATTGTCCTGACGGCGGTTTCCTCATGGCCCGTGGTGGTCGACGCAGCTGCTCAACAGCTTGAGGGGAAAAAAGTGACTAGGGAGGCCATAGAGGCTGCAGCGGAGGCCGCCGCCAAGGTCTCTCATCCTCTGGACAATGCCGATATGGAATACTGGTATCGGAAGCGCATGACAAGGGTCTACGTTCGGAGAGCATTGGCTTCACTGTCTGGCATCGAGACTTAGAACCTCGGGTTTTCTAATCAAGTTATATCGAACACGGGGTTTGAATCCCCGTGTTCGACCAAAGGGGAGAGCTGCCGCTTCTACCCTTTGGAAACCCCATTGGCTTTGTGCCTGCCTCAAGAGGCGGG
>JACZXR010000488.1 GCA_022571535.1 Deltaproteobacteria bacterium
CTAATCATCTTAGGTGTAATGACCCACGGCCAGCGCAACCCTCCTCCATAACATTAGCGGCTTGGGCATATCTCCTGCCCCCACTTGCCCCCACAATAATTAAACCCATGCCTGCATCCACTCCGCAAAGGATCACACGGGAAGGAATATTGAACGCCGTTATAATCCCTGCCAATAAAGTCCCACTTACATCGGCAGCCTCCTGCGCCGGGACCTTCTCTTCCTGGGCATCCAAAAGGCGCACGAACGGGCCATGCAGCGTGAACGTAAGAACAAGCATTAGATAAATCGTTTTACGGATAACCATAAATGCCATGCCCCTTCCTATAAATCACATTCTCCCCCCTGAGCGGCCATAACGAGGTTGCGCCCATTGACTGTCTAGCCCTCTGAAAAGATTCTCTCTATTTCGTCTATTCTACCGAGAAGTTATCAACCGCTTGAATACATTCCGGCCTGTCATTGGTAGGGGAGTTTACCATTTTCGAGACGCAATAGGCCTCCATGTCACGGGACGGATAAGCCTTTAAAAGCGGAATCAGTCTGGCAGTGTTCGTCAAATCCAGATCTAACCATTCCTCCTCATATTTCCGGTCCAGAATTACCGGCATCCTTTCGTGAACCGGTCTGAGGAGATCATTGGCCCCGGTCGTTATAATGGTAAAGCTCTGAAGCTCGCTCCCGTCTGGCTTACGCCAACTGTCCCATAGACCTGCAAAGGCGAAAGGTCCCCGATCCTTCAGCACAAAACGTATGGGTAATTTGCCCCGCTCCCTTTTCTGCCACTCGTAGAAACCGTCCGCAAGAACCAGGCATCTCTTCCGGTCTAGCAATGCTTTAAAGGTTCGCTTCTCGGTAATGGTCTCGGACCGTGCATTGATCATCCTGTTCCCGATGAATGCATCTTTTGCCCATGACGGAACCAAACCCCAGTGCATCATTCTGAGGACCCTTGGTCCTTCACTGATGACCGTCGGTGCGTCTTGTCCCGGAGCAAGATTGTATCTGGGTTGGACTGTGAATCCCTGGTCAGTGAGCCCGAATCGAAACATTAAATTTTCGGGACTGGCAGTTTGCGTGTATCGCCCGCACATAGCCCCATACGTTACTCGGACAGAGATCGAACTGCAACAAGCCTAAGGTCTGGAATCGTGGAATCAAGTTATATCGAACACGGGGTTTGAATCCCCGTGTTTAACCACAGGGGAGAGCTGCCGCTTCTCTCCCCTGTGGAGTAATGGACCACAACTCCACGGGGGAAACCCCATCGGCTTTGTGCCCGCCTCAAGAGGCGGGGTTTACATTAAATCAACCCCTACCGGCCATAGGCCAAGAACGCTTTGACCAAAGAAGGGTTGGGGGGGATAAGACAACCTCATGTCCGGTCTCGACTGTTACCGGATTGGGGATTGATGTATGGTAGTTCAGGAACACAAGATGGGTAACTGAAAAAACAGCACAGGAGAAACCAATGGCAGGGGCTCTTGAAGGAATCAAGATTTTAGAACTGGCAAGTTACGTCACCGGTCCATTTGCCTCCGTGCTTCTGGCCGATCTTGGAGCCCAGGTTATCAAGATCGAAACACCTGGCGAGGGTGATCCCTTCCGGGGCTGGGGGGAGAAGCTTTACGCCGCGACCTTCTGCAGCCTCAACCGCAACAAGAAGAGCTTGACGCTCGATATCCGCAAAAGCGAAAGTCGAGAAGTCCTGCTCAAGCTGCTGGAACGCTCCGATGTTTTGATTGAGAACTTCCGACCAGGAGTAATGGAGAGAAGAGGCCTTGGATACGATGCAGTTCGCGTTGTAAACCCGAAAATCATTTACTGCTCCATTTCTGGTTTCGGGCAGAAAGGTCCTTACCGCGACCTTCCGGGCTATGACACCGTGGGCCAGGCCTTGAGTGGGCTTTTGAGCATGCTTACGGACCCCGACAAACCGCAGGGCATGGGCATCTCCTTCTCCGACCACCTGGGTGGGATCTATGGCTGCTACGGGATTCTGGCAGCTCTGGTCAACCGAGGGATCACTGGAGAAGGGCAAAGGGTCGAGACTTCGCTTCTCCGCGCCTCGCTCTCTTTCATCGCAGAGAACACCGCCCGCTATTTTGAAACAGGTATTGTCCCCCGCAGGGCCGACAGGACCCGAACAGCCGGAGTCTTTGCCTTCGTCGACCAAGAGGGTCTCCCATTTGTCATCCACCTTTCCTCACCGGATAAATTCTGGCGTGGTCTTCTGGAGGTTGTCGGAAAAAAGGAATGGGCTGAGGATCCACGCTTTTGTGACCGAAAGGGGCGACAAAAAAACCACGACGTGCTTTCAGATCTCTTGCAATCCGTTTTCCGTAGTGGCCAGCGGCAGGATTGGCTCCTGAGGCTTCAAGGGCACGACGTACCGTGCGCACCGTTGAACACACTGGAGGAAGTATTTAAGGACCCCCAGGTGAAAGAATACGGATTCCCAATCGAAGTTGAACATCCCCAGATGGGAAAGATGAAGCTGGTCGGGAGCGGGATCGACCTCAGCCGGACACCCCCGAAGATCGAGACGCCACCGCCGACCTTAGGCGAACATACCGACCAGATCCTGAGCGAGTTGGGATTTGCGAAGGATGCCATCCAGACGCTAAAAGATCAGCGTGTAGTTTAAGGAAACGAGGAGATCAAATGTTTATTCAGACAACCCACCGATACCCGGTGTCCATAGGTCAGAGTGGAAGGTCCACGATGATCTCCTAGCCACCATAACCAT
>JACZXR010000045.1 GCA_022571535.1 Deltaproteobacteria bacterium
AGGAACAGTGGTTCAGCCACCTATCTCCTCAGGAGCCCTTGCAGGAACCGTGGTTCAGCCACCTATCTCCTTCGGCTGAGGGAAAGACCCTATGCCGAGGGGGGTAAGGTGCTGAAATGGGCGTTTTTTACATTGATCGTCAATCATCTGAGTCCTTTTCATTGCCACTGCGCACAAGCAAAATCTCAGGTTGACAGCCCCAAAGGGGGGGGGTGCTTAAAGGACTAATCCGACAATAAGCTGCGTAGGACTCAATTAAAGCGTCGTTTAATTGAGTCCTGTGGTGAAATCGGCCTGTAAGAGCCCGCCAATACGCCGTTTTTTAGCCTGTTGACAACCTCCCCAGACTCTACTAGAAGGGCAAGTTAAAAAGTAAGTAACAGCCTCCCCCATCGTTGATAAGGCTTCTAGTTATGCTCCCAGGATCAGGTCAAAAGAGGAGACTACTATGAGGCTCAGACCAGTCACGCTCGTCGTTACCTTTGCCCTCGGACTGCTCGCCGGGCCATTGCCCGCAGAGGCGCAGCAGGCGGGAAAGGTTTATCGAATAGGTTTGATACGTTCGGGTTCAACTCCTATCACTACCACTGGCTTCTACATTGGATTACGGCAAGGGCTGCGTGAGCTTGGGTATGTTGAAGGACAGAACCTTATTATTGAGCACCGTTCCGCAAAACGTAAGCCCGAACGATATCCCGTAATAGCTGCCGAGTTGGTACGGCTCAAAGTTGACGTCATCGTCACATCGCCAGGCCCGCCAGGAATTCGTGCTGCGCAGCAGGCAACCCGCACGATCCCTATCGTCATGTCGGGTGCCAATGTTGATCCTGTTGAGGCTGGATTTGTCGTCAGCCTTGCAAGGCCCGGGGGCAACATTACGGGACTGATCAACCTTAATGCGCAGTTACACGCAAAGAGATTGGAGCTACTCAAAGAGGCGTTTCCGCGAATTTCCCGTGTGGCTATCCTCTGGACTAGAGGACAACAAAAACAAGGGATGAAAAAACTCGAGGGCGTGGGACAGGCTTTGGGTATCCAGATCCAATCCTTGGTTGTAACAGCACGACGTCCAAGCAATCTCGACAGCGCCTTCTCTGCAATCAGCCAGGAGCGCCCTGATGGACTTTTAGTTGAATCATCCCGCCTCCCCTACGTCATCGAGCACGGGTCATTGAACTCACGGCCAAGAGACGGCTCCCTACGATATACGATAACAGTATAGTTTTTGTGAATGCAGGTGGGCTCATGTCCTATGACGCGGATCATCAGTATTTGCGCCGCGGAGCAGCCACTTACGTAGACAAAATCCTCAAGGGCGCGAAGCCGGGGGACCTCCCCGTGGAGCGGTCGACGAAGTTCGTGTTCGAAATCAATCTAAAGACGGACAAGCAACTCGGCATCACGATCCCGCCGAACATCCTCTATCAGGCGACCAAAGTGATTAAATGAGCAACGGTCTACATCGCCAGTTCATGGCTTTGTTGTATGCGCTCAATTTAACCGTCTAAGACGCATTATGAAAAGGGTAAAAGCCTAAAGTATCAGAAGATTCTTTAGCAATCGATTTAATTCATTACCAAAGCATTGGTGTTTGATCGATTCAGTTGCATAAGCGACTTAACTCTAAAACTATAGAGGTGATACCAATGTGTTTCTTTTTTTAGTTATATACCAGCCACTATTTGGGTAGTGCTGGGGTATTTTGTTCTTTTTGCCTCCACCAAGACAGAAGGTGCTGTGCAAATGTTTGGCCGTATCTTGGCAATCTGGATATTTGTTATTGTCACGTTTTTCCCGGTGATGGGCGCTTATATAACTCTTTCTCGCCTGTTCCCAATAGAGGCAATGATTCAATTAATGCAGTCTGGAGTGACCCCGTGAACGAGAAGGCATACACGTTAAGGCCTGTGGCTTTCCTCTCGAAACGGAATTTTACGCGAAACGCAATAAAAGCGTCGTTTAATTGAGTCCTGACTGACCGAGTCGTAAATATCCCTGCCGATCTTCTCTAGGAAAGAAAGTTGTTTTCTACCTCATAAAGTGGTAGGAGGGGGAAAACACCTAGGAGGGCTGCATGGCTGTTAACCTGAGAGCTTCTGTAATAAGCGTGATCAAGGAACTGAAGAAAAACATTGCTCAAAAGACCTCTGAATTGGCTTCCTTGAAGGATGAGCTAAAAAGGCACCAAAGAGTCTATGAACTCCTTGGAGGTCAGAGAGCAAGGACACGCAGAACAAGAGCTAGAGGCAAAAGGGCTGTCACCGTCGATTGGAACTCTGTTCTCAAGGGGCTCCCCGCTACTTTTACTCTTGATCACATATATAGAGCGAGTGCGGTGAAGGGAAAGCCGCGAGGCTATTTGCGCCATGTTGTAGTGAAATGGGCTAGGCAGGGCAAGATAAAAAGAACGGGATGGGGAAGATACCGGAAGGTTCAAGGAAGGTAGAACTCGATTCAAGCGTCGATCAATTGCGTCTATTGGTTATTGATAGCTCTGTCCCCATTTTGATATTCGTCCTTTCGAGCAGAGGAGAGAGAGTTAGTTCTTATTAATTTGTATTCTAAAACTGGAGGTGGTTATGGCAACCTATATCGTTTTGATGAATCTTACCGATCAGGGAATCCGGAACGTCAAGCAAATTCCCGAGAGAAGAAGGGCCGGGGCTGCTGCGGCAGAGAAACTCGGTATTAAGGTCAAGGAGGCCTACTCCACTTTGGGAGCGTATGATGGTGTTGCCGTCGTCGATGCACCTAACGATGAAGCGATTACAACCTGGGCCTTGAGTGTTGGTTCTCTAGGCTATATCCATACGCAGACGATGCGAGCTTTCTCAGCTGATGAAATGAGCAATATCCTAGCAAAGATCCCATAGAAAAAGGGTCTAATCAACTCCTGAAGGACAGCAAGACAACGGCGTATTGTGCTTTGTCTGTAGGAGTAAATTAAAGCGTCGATTAATTGTGTCCTGGCAAAGAATTGATCCGCCAGATTTGACCAGAATGCGTCCGAACTGACTGCTCTTGCCACAACGCTTTAGTGCTCGTATTCAGGATAAAACCTATCCGATTACTAAGGAGGTCATAAGTAAGTGGCCGTCAGGCGATCAAGGAGCGAGTCCTGGGAGATCGCGGGCACAGGAACGTAGAAGTTGCGTTGTAGCCCGGGCAGTGGAAAGGTGAAGCTGTCAGAATTGCAAAGTTGCAATCTCGGAGGAGTTAGCCCCTCTTTGCTAAAGACCTTGCCAGGGTCTCCACCAACCGCCGTAAAATGTTGTCCTCTTGGATTTTGCCCTCCACTTTCTCCACCGTTCGCACTATCACTGACGGGTCTCGATGTAGAAAATTCGCCACCTGCTTTCCCGAATGCCCGCTTTCTCTTTTCGCCAGATAGACCACTAGGCCTCTGCGCAAGCTGACCTCCTTGCCTTGCGAGTCACCCAAGATCTGCCCTGGGGAAATACCCAGCCGGTTGCTCACCGCCATCAATATAGCCTTCGAACTAATATCTAACGGCTCCTCTTCCTTTGCCTCGTTGAGGTGGCTTTTGGCCTCCTCCACAAATTCCTCGTCTCCTAGAAATCGCTTGACTAGAATTGTTGAATTTTATTACGGATTTAACTTTCCAATTCTTGGCGAAATCTATCAAGTATCTCTATCCTATCGATTATCGCTCTTGCTTGCGTTTCCCTCTCTAAATACGAAAACGGTAGTAGCGAAGAAGGAGGTTTTGCTTCTTTTGGGTCCCATTTAACGGGCCTTCCAGCCTCGTCTTTCCTTTAACTGTCCTCCAGTGCTTGTCGTCAGAGAGAAACTGCCCCAAATTGCTCTGGTTCTAGACCCCATTGCTGGACTTGCCGCTACGGCTCAAAGCGAGGTAAGCTCCAGTCAAACCAAGAAGAAGATTATCCGTTGCACTGCAGCTCCCAAGGGACCGTCGGTGCTGTGTTCTTGGTTTCAATCGAAAAACAAAGAAGGGACGGATCACCATGCTGACTGCGGAGACGCTTCGAGGTGTTTACTCGGCTATCGTCACGCCGTTCAAGAGCGACGAAAGCATCGACGAGCAAGCCCTTCGTAAGCAAACGGAATACGTTGTCGAGAATGGCTGCCACGCGATTATGTCAACCGGCGGAACGGGTGAATTTCCCCACATGAGCCGTGAGGAACGGAAGGAAGCTACGGCCATCATCGTCGATCAGACCGGCGGTCGAATTCCGGTTATTGCGGGAACGGCCGGGTGCAGTACCCGTGAGGCCATCTGTCTGGCCCAAGACGCCCAGGAGGTTGGCGCTTCGGCCGCCATCCTGACCCCGACCTATTACTTCAAGATTCCCGAATCCGGCTTGAATCAACACTTTTCCGACGTGGCCGGAGCAGTTGACATTCCGGTGGTTATCTACAACAACCCGCTTTATACGGGAAATCCCATGTCGCCCCAGCTAATGGCGGACATCATGCAGCATCCGAACATTATTGGGGGAAAGCTCAGTCAGAACGACATGGGTCAACTTGTCGAGACCATCCGCTTGACGTCTGGTCAGGTATCCGTGAATACCGGAATCGATAGTCAGTTCTATCCGGCCCTGTGCGTGGGTTCGCGGGGCATCTTTTCGACCGCCTCGTGCGTAATCCCTCGAGCGATGGTGGATATTTACGATCACTTCATGGCGGGACGACACGAGCAAGCGCGCGTACTCCACATGAAGGTGCAGGTGCTCAACCGTTTCCTCGAGTACGACCCGGGTTATGTGGCGCCTGCAAAAGAAGCCCTGGCGATGCTGGGCATTCCTTGCGGCGCTCCTCGTAAACCCCTTCCCAATCTCACCCCGGAAGAGCGGGAGGGCGTGAAGAACGCGCTCAAGCAGCTCAAGATGCTCTGACACTGCCGCCGGTGCGCCGGTTGGAGGAGAGACCCATGCCCGAAGCTGATCTGCTCCTTGAAAATGGTGTTGTCATCACACTCGATCGTGCTTCACGGATCGCCGAAGCTGTAGCGGTGCGTAATGGCCGTATCCTCGCGGTGGGCCCATCAGCCGCGCTTTCGCGCGACACGAGCCCGGCGACGCGCCGCATTGACCTCCGCGGTCGGACCGTCATGCCAGGCTTCTGTGACGCGCATCCGCACGTCGATCGAGAGGGGCTAAAGGCCCTCGGCGGCCTTCCGATCAGCGGGTTGCGCTCTATCGCAGAGATCATAGAGGCGGTCCGCGAGGCGGCGCGGACGGTGCAGCCTGGCGAGTGGATTGTGCTCATGCCGCTGGGGAGCCCGCCGCACAACTATTTGAGCCGTCCGGAGGAGCTCACCGAGGGCCGCTTTCCGAACCGCTATGACCTCGATGCTGTCGCGCCGGACAATCCCGTATACATCCGCGCCGTCTGGGGCTGGTGGAGTCACCGCCCGTTTCCCTCGGTGGCCAACTCGCTAGCGCTGGCCCGGTCCGGCATCACCCATGACACCTCCGCCCCTCACAACGTGGAGATCGTGCGCGACGCGCGGGGGGAACCAACCGGCTTGTTCCTGGAACGGAACTATACCCCCATCTTAGAGTACACGCTCTTCAGAGGACTGCCGCGCTTCACGCAGCAAGATCGCGTTGAAAGCATCCGACTGGGGGTGCAAGCCTATAGCAAGGCCGGCACCACCGCAGCCTTCGAGGGCCACGGTCTCACCCCTGCCATAATCCGCGCATACCGCGAGGTCCAGGCGCGAGGCGAGATGACCCTCCGAATGCACACGCCGTTGAGCGTACCGAGCACGGTCTTCGACGACGGACGGCTGGCCGACCTCTTCTACCACTACGCTGGGATGGCGAGCGGGCGTGGTTCCGGTGACGACACCTTGCGGTTCGAGGGGATCCATCTTGGCGGCACCGCCGACACGCGAGTCGCGGCGCTGGTTGCCTCTGGCTACCCATACGAGCAGTGGGCGGGGCACTTCTATCAGGCAATGGACCACGCGCGCTTCGTCAAGCTGGGGCTTGAGGCCGCGCGGTTGGGGCTACGAATCAACTGCATGGTCAGCCGAGACCTCGAGTACGCGCTGTCAGGGTACGAGGCGATCGACCGGGAGGTCCGTATCCGGGACCGGCGGTGGGTGGTGGTCCACGTCAACGAGGCCACCCCAGCTCAGCTGCGGCGCATGAAGCAGCTCGGCGTGATAGCGACCGTGGTCCCCGGCTTCCTCTACATGGCAGGAGATAGGTACGGGCTCGATGCGCTCGGTGAGCGGGGCGTTCCCATCCGCGACCTCTTGGACGCCGACATCCCCGTTGCTCTCGGTACGGACGGCGTGCCGCCCTCGATGCTATGGACAATGTGGGAGGCGCTGGCGCGCTGGAATGCGGACTCGAACAGCCGGCTAGGCGAGAGCAGACTCACCCGAGAGGAAGCGCTGCGCATGGCGGTCCAGACCGGACATCTTCTCACGTGGAGCGAGCACCGCCGCGGCTCGCTCGAGGTTGGCAAGCAGGCGGACCTGGTGGTCCTCGGCGGCAACCCGCTCACCTGTCCGGAGGACGAGATCAAGGACCTCCCCGTCGACCTCACCATCGTCGGGGGGCGGATCGTCCACGAGCGCCAGAGAAATTTTGTAGACAAACCAGCTAGTAGTTAGCCCCGATCCGACATTAATCAGCGTAGGTGATCAGCCCTAATGAGCATCAGATCGTAGCGAAGAGCTCCTATGTGTCATAAATCAGCAACTCACCATTAGTGTACTTACGAACCCAGGGTCAATATGTCGGCAAAGCATGCGACATCAGCTCAGGATCACATATGGCTTGATTATTTTTGTCGGATCGGGGCTAACTGATAGCAGACATGGCTATTAAGTTCCCATTTTATAAAAGCGGGTTCCGTTGTCTGAGAGGATCTTCCGCTTTGCTGAGGCCGAGAGGTCCTTGCGCGCCTCGAACTTGCGAATAGCACTTGCCAGATCCGGCTCATGCGGATAGTCCGTAGCATAGAGAATCTGGTCTTCCCCTACCCGCTCAATCGCATCGGGGAGCATCTTTTCCCAAAGCTCCGCATGATAATAGATCTGCCCTCCGCTCATATACTCGCTCGGCTTCATTTTGAGCAGGGGGGCCTGGGGACTTCGATTTCCATACTCCATGTCGAGGCGATCCATAAGAAAGGGTATCCACTGACACCCCGCTTCCAAGGAAGCTATCTTGAGTTTTGGGAATCGTTCCAGTACCCCCTCCAGGACAATGCTCGTTAGGTGGATCATCTGGAGAAAGGGATGGGAGAGCGTACGGACCTCGATTAAGGTTCGAAAAAAGTCGAACCCTAAACCCTTTGAGGGGGCCCCGTGGATAGGTAATGGGCACCCGAGACTCTGTGCCTCGCTATAAAGGGGATCGAAGTAGGTATCCCCCAGCGGCTTGTCGAAACCTGCCGGGGCCAGGATTCCCCCATGCATCTTTAGGTCTTTCACCGCCCGATGGAGCTCTTTCGCCGATTCCTTGATATCCTGAATAGGTAGAAGCGCTACGGCACCAAGTCGACTGTCAAACTTAATGTAGCGATCAGCCATCATATTGTTATAAGCACGGCAAGCAACCACAGCCCACTCCGCATCCTGAATGAACCCGACACCCAGACCCGCAGTGGGATAGATCACCGTGCGATCAATCCCCTCTCGGTCCAGGACCTTGGCCCATGTTTTAGGATCATCTGGAGCAATGACAAATGGTCTTTTGTCTACGATCCGACGAGCCATCCGGTGAAACCCATCCGGCGGAGGAAAAAATGGATAGGCAAACAATTCCTTCCTGCCTCGGTAGGGCGGCTCTAAATATTCAAAGATGATCTCGTCCCTCTCAAAGATATGTCCATCCGTGTCGACAACTCGCGTGGCCATCCGAGATATCCTCCTTAGGTTCTGAAAAGGTTAGACTTCAAGGCCAACCGGCTCAATCTCTGATCGACTGCGTAAACCACTCAGTAGGGATCTCTTTTCCTATGCCTTTTTTCTTGGCCTCATGATAGACGGCGGCACAAACAGCTTCAAACTGCACCCCCATTACTCCTAGGTTCAAAAACCAGGAGGTCTGCTTATCGTCAACTCTACCTTTCGCCTTTCCGCTTATGATGTCCGCAAGGCTTGGGAGTTTGACAATCTCGGGGCGCGGCGGACGTCTGGGAATGATAGCCTTCTCCTGGGGCTGACCGGCAACATAGCTCAAAAAACCATGGGCCCCGTAGAATGCACCGGGGGGAGGATTCTCCAGATTGGGGGTGTGCTCGCCCATCTGGACAGCCACATCAACCGCATCGGCGAAGCCGGGCTCTGTCTCATCCCAGGTCACATCCGTCACATGCATCCCAGGTTCCAACCAAGAAGTTCGGAAGACCGGATCAATAGTAGAGGTACAGCAGGAGACAATATCCACCCCTTTGACCGCTTCCCGAGCCGATCCTGCGGGCTCAACTTCAACATTGAATTTCTGCTTAACTTCATCGGCAAAGAGTTTAACGTTCGCCGAGTTAGGCGAGTAGACCTTTACCTTGGTAACCTTCCGATTAACTGAAAAGGCCTCCAGGTATGTTCTCGCCATCCCCCCAGACCCGATCATGCCAACCACATGACTGTCCTTTCGGGACAGATATTTAACCCCTAGTCCCGCACCGGCTCCGACACGCATGTGCTGGAGATAACCGTCGTTAATGAGCGCCACTGGCATTCCATCCTTGACACTGAACATGAAAAGCAACCCACAGTAAGTCCCGGGTTGGAGGCAGTGCTTGTTCTCCCTTTGCTGCCCTTTTTCGCCCGGCCAGCTCACTATATCCGAAAGCATGCGCGCGACAACGAACCCGTCACTCCTGCTTCCACCT
This sequence comes from Deltaproteobacteria bacterium, assembly GCA_022571535.1. Taxonomy (GTDB): domain Bacteria; phylum Desulfobacterota; class Binatia; order UBA9968; family CAXXLF01; genus JACZXR01. Next base: position 8,842 of record JACZXR010000045.1, read on the forward strand.
GTCATCACCGCCCAGCGATAATAGCTGTCCGGAGTGCTATGAGGAATGTAAACATCAATCCTACCCATTGTCGCAGCATCGCCTTTCACAATCTCTCTTTGCGTCTCTTCGAGGACCTCTAAGGTCTTCGACATAGTCAGGACTCTCTGCACATCTTCATCTTTCAATAGCAACATGCTTTGTACGTACCACAACTGCCAGAATAAAATCAATTATTTAATGACTCTGGTGGCTGAGTGAAATCGCGTAAAAAACACCTGAACAAAAGTGATCATCGAATCCTAGTAATGTCGAAAGCCGGTGTCGTGAAGTAACCACTGTCACGCAGGGGGAGGCTGTCAAGGAGGCCTTGTTACGTCCTGAAACGTAATTCTACGACGCTTTAATTGAGTCCTGCGCAGAATGCAATTAAAGAGCTATTTCATTACGTCTTGAGTGGTTAAATTGGGTGCATGATACTCCACTGCTTACTTGATCACCTTATCAGCCCGAAAGAGCACCTCTCTCGGAATCGTTACACCAATCTGCTTGGCCAATGACGCTTTCAATACCTGGACCTTTGATTACCTACTGCCGGGCTCGGTTTTTAACAGACTCAGTGAGCTCTCGCAAATATTCGTCCTGTTCCTTACCCCTGTATAACGCAAGCGACCCGTCCTCTTTCAGCGGTATACCTCCGTAAAAGTGGAAGGCGTGACCATCCCAGTCGTAAAACTCATCGCCTCGTTGATATATCTCCTTCCACTTGTACCCAACAGGACTCCGGTGCAATCCCGTCCGAGCTGGAAGCGCGTCTTCCTCCTCCAGGGACTGACTCAAATTTTCCTTCGCATCTTCTTCTTCAGGAAGTCCTTCCCACATTCGCCGGTAGTTGGGAAAGAACTCATCCTCACGAACCGTCAACGCCGTGTGCATGTCCCACCAAGGTCCGTGTCCTGCGACTCGCTCATCCACCCGGTCAACCAACTTGTAGACGATCCGGCCGCCTGCCTTTAGACGAAATACGAGCATCCCCTCGGCAATCGTGGAGCTCTTCACCTGTCGGAGGCCACAATATCTGTCAAAGAGGGCTGCGGTTCTTGCCAGGTCCCGGGACCCGTATACTGCGTGGCTGATACGGCCCACCTTCTGCGAGGTGCAGATCTCCATGGCGCCTTCCGGCATGTGCACGGGAGCCCAGAACTCATATTGGTTGCCGTTCGGATCCTCGAAATAGATTGCTGTACCCTCTTCACCCTCGGCTGCTGTCCGTGTAGGGTCCGAGTGAGGGATGCCGTGGTGCTCGAGCCTTCGCAGATGT
>JACZXR010000489.1 GCA_022571535.1 Deltaproteobacteria bacterium
AAGTCCGTGGTACGGGGTTCACCTATGCAAGCCAAACCCCAATTTCTCTTTGAAGCTAAATGCCAACGACGCAGAATCCGGTTGTTTGTCCTGCCACCCAAAAGCTCCAAACTCAACGAAGCCGTCAATTAGGCTAACAAGAAATCGGTAGTATGTCCCTTGAAAGAAGGTCTATTTTAGATTGACCCCCAGGGAGGTCACTGTGGACTCTTTCGACATCGTAGCCAGTACGGCTGAGACCGCACTTGAGACCGATCGATAGCATCCTAAGAACGGAGCGGCCTGGTTTTCTCCAACATTTTGATATCCCCCCGATCCTTGTCTCGGTTAGCCGCGCGTTTGTTTTTGATCAAGAGATCGCGGCTGATAACAAGAACGGCGACGTCGGAAATACTTCCCTGTTCCCGGCTCTCCCACGCCTCGTCGAAAGCGACTCCGCTGATTCCGGTGAGGATATCGATACAATTGGGCTCCCGTCCAAGTTGAATGACGTGATCGACGTGCAAGAAGTCGTCTCGCTTGATGCCGGATTGACCAAACCCGAAGGCTTCAATGACTTCCATCAACCTGTCGGCGTTATCCTGTTCCCGCGCGACAAAGATATCGAATTCACCCGTGTAACGGGGCCGGCCGTGAAATGCCAGCGCCCAGGCACCAACGATCACATACTCAACACTCTTCGTGTTCAGTAAGTGGATGAACTCGCGCAGATCTCTCGATAGCGGCCGCATCGGGATTCTCAGGCATGATCAACTCAAGGAGTATTTGTAGTTTTTCGTTTCCGGACAGAGTGCGGTAATACTCATAGTCGGCATTGTCTGCGTCATCAAAAGAATGGAATTTTCGGACAACCTTTTCCATAAATCTGCCTACGGAAACACAGCAAAATCACGGCCAGGATATCATACTCATCCAACAATCTACAGCCTCATTCATTTTATGGGATTTGGCCTCGGGTAGAGTAGAGGACAGGCTCAGCCATCCTTAGGCCAACCCTCCTGCCTGTGCCGGGTACGGCAGACAGGTGGCTGTATCCGCCGTCCAGTCCTCACCCGAGGCGATAACCACTACGCGAAGACCGTCTTTCGCGAGGCATACGTCTGCTCCAATTGGCAAAACACGTATGATCTTGCTACCTTATACACGTGAAACGTACAAATCTTGTGCTTAATGAACAGTTGCTGGAAGAAGCGGTCCGGTTGAGTGGTGAGCGGACATATTCTGCAACCGTGGACCGGGCGCTCTTTGATTTCGTCCAGCGGATAAAGGCACAACGTATCATCGAGCTTGCCGGTTCAGGGCTTTGGCACGGAGATCTGTCCAACATTAGAGATGATCACCCCAGAAACCGACGATCCAGGAAAACACGTGCTTCTCGTTGATACCTCCGCCTGGATAGTGCCGGGCTGACAGCTGGAGGCCTCGGTCAAGGCCGATCAGGTTATTTTCCCATATGATAGAAAAAGTTGATCCGCTCGACGTTCATTTCGAGGTACTGCTTATAAGCTCCCCAGGTCTTGTACTTAGGTAGTTTTACCATCTTGCGGATCTCGTCAGGGTTACGCTCCGTCTTTCGCGCCTCTCGCACCGCTGTCATCAGATCCTCAAGGTATACACGTTGTTCGCGCACGGCAGCCGCGGGAGCTGTCGGCGGGCCGTGCCCCGGAATGATACGCTCGAAGTCGAGCTTTTCGATCTCGGCCAGAGACCGGACCCAGTCCAACGGGTAGAAGTCGGGCATGTTACGGAAGGCCACTCGCTTCGGAGTCACGATGTCGACGATAAACAGAATCTTCTCTTTCGGCAGCCGCATCACGCTCAGACACTCGCCGTGGTTGCGGCCGAAATAGTGTAGCTCGACCGTCCTGCCGCCGAGATTCACGTCCTTGCGGCTCCCCATATACGTTTCGTCAGGCATAACCACATTGGGGTTTGGGTTATTTTTGAATTCCCTGGCACAATTTGCATGACTGATGAACCTGGCGCCGGCGGCTTTAAAAACCCTGCCCCCGGAAATATGGTCCCAGTGCTCGTGACTATAGATCACGTATTTGACCGGCTTCTCTGTCACCTTTTTGATCTCATCCATCATGCTGCCGGCCGCCTTGGGGTTCATCGGGTCGGTGGCGATGACACCCTCATCGGTCACCACGAACATGTTGCGGTGAAATGCGTAACGGAACGAATAGACCCCGTCCGCGATTTTCGTCGTCTCAAACATCTTCATTCCCGGCGGCAGTTGTGCCCAAGCAGGCCCCGATTGAACCAGGGCACAGAAGACTGAACCCGCAAAGGCCAACGCCGACAGCAAAATTTTGAAAGTCCCGTTCATAGCGTCACTCCCCTCTACTTTTTATCTATTTATCAGTTAGTTCCATTAAAAGCCACTCTCACTCCCGCGTTTGACCCGGAGCAACTCCCGTCAGTTCACGCCTACCGGTTACCCTGTTTAAGATACATCGTCAGGAATTAGTTATTGCTTATCTCTTTCCTCTTCCCTACGCAAGCATAAGCATAGTTTCACTACCTGTCGCTGGATTGCTTTTTCTTTATGCATCTTCTGCTCCAGCGGCCTTTTTAATATTCAGTTCGTCGTAGGCGATAATGAGTTAACCCCGATCCGAAATTAATCAGTCAAAGAAATCTTCCCTGATGAGCATCAGACCGCAACAAATACCTGTTTCAAGCATGAATCAGCAACTCACCTTTAGTGTAGTTGCAGACCGACGATCAAAA
>JACZXR010000490.1 GCA_022571535.1 Deltaproteobacteria bacterium
GAAAGATTTGCCGCAACTCAAACAGGTGACTTTTCGGTCTGTACCGTGTAGCTCGACTGTTTTTTCCTCTGAGACCCCGGCAAGGGTGTGAAGCCCATCGACGTTTTGGGTGATTAGGCCCAGCAGCTGCCCTCTCTTTTCAAAGGCTTGAATAGAATAGTGACCAATATTGGGTTGTACGTTTTTATAGAGTTCATGGGTTTCCCTCTTCATCTTCCAGTAGCGAATCCGGGCCGCTTCATTTTCTATAAAATCCGAGTAATAGACAGGGGTATATCTCGTCCAGATTCCCCCTGGGCTTCTAAAATCAGGCACACCCGATTCCGTGCTGATTCCTGCGCCGGTAAAGAAGACTATTTCTCGACAGGGTCTTATTCTTTCCGCAAATTCTTGCAAGGTGGACATTTGAAGGCCCTCTCCAGGTTCGAAAGAGTTTCTCCCATTCTATAAAAATGACAGAAATATAAAAGCCCTTTTGCCTCTTTCCTTGACCCTGATCCTTGCGATCAATACTATGTTTCGCATGACCAGCCGCACTCTACCAACGAGGCACTTTGGATTCCAAACAGTGGTCACCCTTTTATTGATCTGTTTAGCGGGACTCGTCTACCCGTCCGTGTCAGGCGGTTATTCCCGGTTATCAAAAGAGGAAGTCCTGGATCCAGATTCGGTCACACCCCCTGGCTCGTTGGGCAACGAGCGCCAAGGGGAAGGGGGCCTGCTCTCTGATACCCGCCAGTTGACCTTTGAGGGGCGGCGTGCCGGAGAAGGCTATTTTAGTCAAGACGGATCGATGATGGTCTTCCAGAGCGAACGCGAGCCCGGAAACCCCTTTTTTCAGATCTATTTGATGAGCTTGGAGAGCGGTGACACGCGTCGGATCTCTCCCGGGTACGGTAAAACAACCTGTGCCTGGATTCATCCGAACAGGAAGCGTGTTCTCTTTGCTTCGACCCACCTCGATCCGGATGCCCGGAAGGAGCAGGACGCGGAACTGAAAAAGCGTGCATCGGGTAAGGCCCGTCGTTACTCCTGGGACTACGATGAGCACTATGACATCTTCGAGGCAGCACTGGATGGCCGGCCTTTGAAGAACCTCACCCGTACCCTCGGCTACGATGCCGAGGGATCCTGGTCACCGGACGGGAAGCTCATCGCATTTTCCTCGAACCGTCATGCCTACACCGAGACGCTTTCCCCCCAGTATCAAGTCCTCTTTGAGCGCGACAGGTCCGTTATGCTGGACATCTATGTCATGAATGCCGACGGGACCAATGTGCGCCGTCTTACCAGGGAAAAGGGTTACGACGGTGGACCGTTCTTCAGTCCTGACGGTAAAAAGATTGTCTGGCGCCGATTTTCCGAAGATGGGGCGACCGCCGAGATTTTTACCATGAACGTAGACGGCACGGATCAGAAACAGATTACCCATCTGGGGGTAATGTCCTGGGCGCCTTTTTTCCATCCGTCGGGCGATTACCTGATTTTTTCCACCAACCTTCGCGGATTTAAGAATATCGAGCTCTACCTGGTGGACAGTGAGGGCCAGTCCGAACCCGTTCGCGTCACCACTTCAGATAGCTTTGATGGGCTTCCGTCATTTTCCCCGGAGGGAGATCGGCTCTCATGGACGAGCAACCGCACCTCCAATAAGCGCTCACAGATCTTTCTCTCGGATTGGAGCGACGCGGAGGCCCGCAGGCTCCTGGGACTTGCCCTGACAGGGAGAAAGCTATCCGGCCCGACGCCGATTCTGTCACCGCCCACGCTCGACCTCTCTAGAACCGTTCCCGCAATCAGCAGAGATGATATACGTCACCACATCTCCATTCTTGCCTCGGAAGGAATGGAAGGCCGTCTTACGGGAACCGAGGGCGCGCGGCGCGCTACAGATTATGTAGCCTCTGTCTATCAATCGCTCGGGCTTGAGCCGGCGGGCGATGACGGCACGTTCTTCCAGAGCTTTGAATTCACGGCCGGGGTCTCGCTCGGGCGTGAAAATCGTCTTGTGCTTTCCGTGGGGGACGCTAAAAAGCGGTCGGAATTTACGGTCGATAAGGATTGGCAGCCTCTGGCCTTTTCCAAAACCGGTCTGTTCGGTACGACAGGACTGGTTTTTACGGGCTACGGCATTGTGGCCCCGGCAACGGCTGAGCACAAGGCCTATGATTCCTTTGCCCATCTCGAAGTGAAGAATCGATGGGTCCTTGTTTTCCGCTATCTGCCTGAAGGAATCTCGCAGGAATTGCGCCAGCACCTTACCCAATATGCAAGCCTTCGTCACAAGGCGATGATGGCTCGTGACCTGGGGGCACGCGGTCTGATTGTGGTCAGTGGGCCCAATTCAAAGGTAAAAGACGAGCTGGTCAAGCTCTCCTTCGATGTATCGCTGGCCGGGACCAGCATAGGCGTCATCTCGGTTAGTGACGACACCGCTGAGCGATTGCTGGAAACCTCCGGGAAGAGATTAAAAGAGCTGCAGGATACGTTGGACACCGGACAATCTATGATCGGCTTTCAAGTTCCGAACGTAACGCTTGAGGCCACCATTGATATCGATCAAGAGAAGCGAACAGGTCGAAATGTGCTCGCGCGGCTGAATGCCGGGAAAACTGCTGGGAGATCTGCCGTGGTTATCGGCGCGCATGTCGACCATCTCGGACAGGGGCTTGGGGCCGGCTCTCTTGCCCGCGGAGATGAAAAAGGGTTGATCCACTACGGTGCCGATGACAA
>JACZXR010000491.1 GCA_022571535.1 Deltaproteobacteria bacterium
ATTAAAATAAGGAAGCGGGTCCTTAGGCGAGCGAGCGTTCCGCTACCACAAATCCTGCGGCATCTTGATTCCGCTGAAGTCTTCCTCTTTAAGTGGGTCCGAAGGGTTAACCCCTAGTTTGTGAAGGCAATCATATAGCTGTCTTAGGTGGTGGGCCGTATGCCCCAGGACATGGTGTAGCAATTCGTGCCCGTTTGTCCTACCGGAATAGGCATCTATAGGTCGGTCTATGTCTTGCGGGTTAATAGACTGAGACAAGCGACGCAGCCGGGCGCGGGTCTCTTCCCCGAATTGAGCTATCTCTTCCATGTTGTTGAATCGCTCAGACGCCTCGGCATAGGCAAGCTTAAAGGAGCCGTCGTATTTCTGCGTCGAGATGGCCTCTATGACGTGGTTGGGGTCGGCGAGGATATGGTAGCAGAATACCCGCATGGGACGGTCTCTATCCGGGGTCTTCCACATGAACCGATCGGGGGGGACCTGGCGGGATGCCCTCGCTACGGCACCGAGGATCCTATCAAGGGAATCGAAAAGACTCTGGTCCGCAGTCTTAACTTCTTTTGTAAAGGAAAGCTGTAAAGCCTGGGCCAACTCTTCTCTGTTAAAGCCCACGATGGTTCTGTCGCCTACCACCGTGACGGGAACCTTTCGTAGTCCCAGAGACTCCAGTTCCGCCAAGGCAGATGGATCGCTGTCCACGTCTCGCCCCTCGAATTGTACCCCTTGCTGCGAAAGAAACTCTTTCGTGCTGCTGCAGGTGAATCAGCCGGGGCGGTAATAGACTTTAATCTGTTCCATGAGGTGTGGTTACGGCTTTGGTTTTTTGTATCTACCCTTCGGTACTAGCTCTGCAACGGTCCCGCCTAGGGCCCGGAATTTGACTGGAACGTCGCCAGGATTGCTGATGATCTCACAGCCGAACTTGCGAATCTCGGCTACAGACCTCTCAAGATCATCCACTTCAATTGCAAAGTGATGAATGCAAGGTCCCAGACCTGCGGCCTTGGCCTCGGCCGACTCCTCGCTATCGTACTTGATCAGGGCAAGATCGATAGTGCCGTCGCTCAAGTGGAGCGACGTGTGATCTCTCACCCGGCTGGTTTCGGTCTGAGTGAACCCGAAGACTTTCTCGTAAAACTCGCTGGTCTTCTCCAGGTCTTCCACCTTTAGGGCAATATGGACAATACGTGACATATATTTTTTACCCCGTACCACAGAACGCCCTGTACGTAAGTGCAGGGATGAATGTTCTGAAGTTCCCGAAGGGCAGGCCCTAAAGCCACGGACGTAAGTCCGTGGTACAGGGTTTACTCCTTACTGAAAGTGCGTCAAACACGTGCATTTCAGGTGTCAAACTGATTAGCACGAGGATAAAGCCTGAGTCAAAACGACCTGTATTCAATGTAAACCCCGCCTCTTGAGGCGGGCACAAAGCCGATGGGGTTTCCAAAGGGGAGAAGCGGAAGCTCTCCCCTTTGGTCAAACACGGGGATTCAAACCCCGTGTTTGATATAACTTGATTTGACCAAGCTCAGCCCTAGCGACTTCAAAGTCGCGTCTCAGCAAGCAATTATTACGTCTTGGATTATAGGAAAATAATCCCACATGCAAGAGGTCGCAGTGTCAGCTGAAGTTTTGTCCACTGTCTCTAGGCCTTGGAAGGGTTTCAGAGAACGGCTTCGGATCAGGGTTAATTTTTGCCTACCCTTTAACCCAACAGTTATGATATGGCACTTTCATGACTCAGCGGCAGAACACTGCGGTTTTCTTAGGGTAGCCCTCGAATAATCACTATCGTTCTGTCGAGATGCTCTTTGGGTGGAACGAGATTAATTTTATTTGTGGACGCTGTCGGTAGGCGCCCATTATATAGAGATGAAGACGGTGCTTATTGAGAAATTGCTGCGCCAGGCCGCAGAGGCTGCCGAAGTGGGATTAGTCCTCGAAGCAGTGGCTTTATACAAGAGAGTGCTGAAGCATAGTCAATATCACTTGGCAGCCTGTGGGTATCTCTCCGGGTACTATGAGGGGAAGTCCGACTATCGCCAGGCAGCACATTATCTGCGCCTTTTGAATGAAGGGAACGGGCCTCAACCTGATTTGCTCCTTACCATTGCAAAGTTCTATACATTCGCAGATGACGTCCCGGGTGCCATCGCTGCGTACGAGGACCTGCGAAGGGCGATGCGGGGAGACCACAGCGCAAAGGGAAAGGAGTACAAAAAGTTTGCCGATTGGCAGATTACCATGCTGAAAAGCCAGGTGCGCACTCCGCCGATCGGCATTTCCCGATCATCCACGAGACAGCCAACAGCTATAGGGCGGCACAAGCCGAAGCCGGCCCCAGAGCGGACGGGCACGTGTCCTAAGCCCCGACCCGAACAGCCCCCAAAGTCAATGCCGGGAAAGGAAACTCGCAGCGGGAAAGCGCAGGAGGGTTTGCCCCAGGCCATGCCAGTACCGGTAACCGATGGGCAGGCCGGCCGCGAGCAAGAAGAACCCATCGGGGTTTCTGTCTTGCTGGCGGATTCGAACTGGCCCGCATCTTTTGTTTCTCAGCCAGACTCCCCACTTTCCCTTTATCGTCTCCGGTTTGAATTTCATCGTCTCACGTTGCTCAGAGGCTACGATGACCTGATTTGCCTCACCCATCTCTCGGGGGTGGAACAATTCTGGTACCAGATTGAGACAGTCAAAAAAGTGCTGCGGGACTTCGGTGGGCGGGTCCTTTTG
>JACZXR010000492.1 GCA_022571535.1 Deltaproteobacteria bacterium
AAAAGAAATAAAACCTTTCCAGCAAGTTGCATTCCATCCCCGACTCAAAGTTACTAAGGCTACGATGATCCACACGCGGCCTGTCCTTTTTTATTTACCCCGTACCACAGAACGCCCTGTACGTAAGTGCAGGGATGAATGTTCTGAAGTTCCCGAAGGGCAAGCCCTAAAGCCACGGACGTAAGTCCGTGGTACGGGGTTTACCCCGTACCACCTGTCGAGCCCTCGACCTGAGCTCGGGCCGAAGGTGGCCTCAAGGTCGAACGACAGAACGCCCCGCAGTTGAGTGCGGGGGTTGATGAGTGACGATAGCTGACCACTGAATGCTTTCCTAGTATATCTCCCACCGCCCCTTTCTGTAGTACTCCTGCAGAACCGGGGCGCTCTGCCGATTCACCTTAACCTCAGTCTCAAAGATTCCCTTACCGAAGTGCACCATGGAAATCATCGCTTCCTGGTTGAGAAAACGTGTCTCAACATCCTCAAAGGGGAGGCGGGGGACGTTTTCCTTCAGGGTCGAGGGGTCCATGAGCGTGGCATCAACCCCCAGCACAAACCCCCACTCTCCCAAAGTAGGGACGTGGTTATGGTAAGGAAGCACGCTAAAACCGGCCTTGGCAAGCGTCTTTACAATAGATAAGAAGGCTTTCAAGGAGAAAAAAGGACTCGTAGCCTGCGTGACTAAAGCCCCGCCTCTCTTCAGGTGTTTTCGGGACAGGCGATAAAATTCCAGTGAGTAAAGCCGAGATAGCTCTATCGAGCTGGGGTCAGGAAGGTCAATGATAATAGCGTCAAAGAGGTGCGTGGTCCCCAGGAGAAAAGAGAAGGCATCTTCATTGACCACCGTGACCCGTGGATCATTTAGGGATCCACGGTTTAGGCGCATAAGCACAGGATGAGAGGAAGCCAGGTCGGTCATCTCCGGGTCGAGATCAACCAGGGTCACGCGGCGGACATCGGGATATTTCAGCACCTCCCGCAGGGCCAGACCGTCGCCCCCGCCGAGGATCAGGACCTCTTCTCTGTGTCCCAGGAGAGCCAGAGCCGGGTGTACCAGAGGTTCGTGATACCGCTCTTCATCATAGCTGCTGAACTGTTCCTTTCCATTGATGAAAAGCCAGTAATCATCCTGCCACCGAGTCATGACGATTCTCTGGTAGCGTGTCTGCTTGACTAGAATCACAGTGTCCCGATATAGGGCCTGCTCGCCATAAAGTACAATCGGCTCGGCCCAAAGACCCAGCCCGAAAAGCCCGGCACCTACGCTGACTGCGAGGCCAAGGAGGAGGCGAGGAGCATAAAGGCTGGCGCGACAGCGGAAGAGAAAAAGAGAGGCGATGACAAAGTTGAGTGTTGCCAGGAAAAGCGGGGTATACGTAAGCCCCAGGTACGGCAAGCCAACGAAGGCAAAAAAAAGCCCGCCAAAAAGGGCTCCGTAGTAATCACTCTCCATGACCGAGGCGATGTTGACTCTAAGCTCTTCATAAGCTGAATTGACCCGGGCGATCAGAGGAATCTCCATGCCGATCAGAAGCCCAATCGCAATCGCCAGAGGATAGATGACGACTCCCACATTGTTTACGAAGGGGGAGAGGGTGTAAGCGATCAGTACCGAGGCCCCACACAGCAGAGAGAGAGCGTACTCAAGGACGGCAAAGGTATCGAGAAGATGGGAGACCAGATAGCGGCTGAGGCGACTTCCAACCCCCATGGCAAAGAGCATCAGGGATATAATAAGGGTCCATTGTAGAACGGCATTACCCAGGAAATAACTCGCCAGGGTGCCCAGGACAAACTCGGCTACAATGCCGGCAAAACCGGTGGCAAAGAGGCAGAGCTTTAGGAGTCTAGACACTCCAGCCGATGAGAAGGGAGGCTCCGATGTATGAAAACATCTCGATGAAAGCGACACCGAGGTTGGGCTTTTCTTTCTCGACCAGCTCGGCGGTGATGGTCGCACCCGGCAGTAGAACCTTGTCTGTAGCCAGGCGAATGGCAGGCAGGATCAAAAGCCCCAAGAGAGCATAAGCACCAAAGGCGGTGAGGTTGTCCTGCCAGGAGGAGAAATCACCGCTTATCGAATAGTGCAGTATGTTTCCCATTCCGATAAGGGCGCCGGCAAAGCTCACCCCGACAGCAACATTGTCCCGCTCGATCTGCTCATGGATGCTGTAGGGAGTAATCCACTCATAGACCAGACCGGTGAAAATAAGAGCTACCTGACCGAGTCCCCAGAAGGCCAACGCCGTCCAAACTGTACCGCCTTCGCCGGAGATCGCTCCAAAGAGGATAAGACCGGTAGCCGCGTATATTGAGCCCGCGACCACGCCTGTACCGGTGTTCTGGTCCTGGATGATCTCCTTGTTGTTGTCAAACTGATAGAGGATCAACCGATCACTGACTATGGTGGAAACATTGAGAAGCACAATGGCCAGAGGGCCATAGAGAAAGATGTCGATCAGATCTTCTAGAAGACCGTGGGATGGACCCACAAGGACCCCGCCGATAGCAAACACCAGCCCCAAATAATAACCGACGAGGGTTAGGGCCAGGGCGGCATTGTTCTTTTTCAGGAGTTCGTCAGCAACTCGAAACTCCCGATGGATGAGATCAAAGACTACCTTGCCTAACCAGAAGAGGACATAGGCACAGACGAGATAGATTAAAACGGAGATGAGCGCGTCAAGGGTCATCTGTTATCCTCTGTATGGTCCCTACTTACCAT
>JACZXR010000493.1:0-1061 GCA_022571535.1 Deltaproteobacteria bacterium
TCGTCGGTCTGCAACTACACTAAAGGTGAGTTGCTGATTCATGCTTGAAACAGGTATTTGTCGCGGTCTGATGATCATCAGGGAGGATTTCTTTGACTGATTAATTTCGGATCGGCGTTCACTCTTACGAGAGGAACCGACAGGGCCTGACAACTGCAAATAAACGACTGACAATCGGGAACTATGTTTACCGAATTTTTCTTCCTCTTAAAACAAGTAGGCATCCCCGTCTCCCCCACATCCTTCCTCAGGCTTCAAAAGGCCCTGAGTATGGGCCTTATTACATCCATTGACGATTTTTACACGGGTGCCCGCTCGATCCTGGTCAAGAGCGAGAGATATTTCGATATCTACGATCAGGCATTTGCGCACCATTTTCGAGGGGCAGAGCTCAAGGATCCGGGTGAGATTGAATTAACCGAAGCGGCCCGGGCCATGCTGGAGGAATGGATGAAAGACCCGGAAGGCATGGCCGAGCTCTTGGGAGCAGATGAAGATTCTTTGAAGAGATTGAGCCCAGAGGAACTGCTCCAATATTTTCTTGACCGCTTAAAAGAGCAGACCGAGGAGCACCACGGTGGAAGCAAGTGGATCGGTACAAGGGGCACATCTCCGGTAGGGCATTCGGGCTACCACCCGGGCGGAATGCGGGTCGGGGGGATCTCCAGAAACAAATCGGCCGTGAAAGTGGCCATGGACAGGAGATATCGTGATTATTCGCAGGAGGGCCCGCTCACTCAAGCCCAAATTGGAGAGGCCCTGAAAAGGTTAAGAAATATGTTGCCTGGCGGCCCCCTGGATGTGGTCAATATCGATGAGACTATTTACCAGACCATGAAAAACGCCGGCGAGATAGAGATAGTCTTCGAGAGGAGCCTGAAAGACCGCCTCAAGGTTATACTGGCCATAGACAATGGCGGATGGTCCATGGATCCCTATGTCGAAGTGGTACAAACCCTCTTTAACTATGCCAGGGCCCAGTTCAAGGAACTGAAGACATTTTTCTTTCACAACACCATTTACGATTATCTTTGGGATGATCCTTCCAGGTTCAAGAAGCC
>JACZXR010000493.1:1071-2715 GCA_022571535.1 Deltaproteobacteria bacterium
ACTTTACCCGTCTTGATCCAGACACCCGGTTCATCATTGTGGGTGATGCAAGCATGTCCCCTCATGAACTGGCGATGACGGGGGGTTCTATCCACGTGGAGGAAAAGACAAGTAAGCCTAGTTATAAGAGGTTGCAGTTCATTGCCGACACATTCCCCCACTCTATCTGGTTGAATCCGAAGATGGCATACGAGTGGCCATACACCCGTACCATCTCTATTGTCCGCGATATATTTCCCATGTTCGAACTAACCATCGACGGGCTTGACAGTGCTGTGACCCATATGATGCGCAAAAGGTGAATAAGACTGGAAAATTGCATTTTGTCAAAAAATTTTCGCCGGGAGGAAGAGCTATGATCGACTACTATGGCGTGACCTGTGTGCAGGCAGAGACCCACGTCGTCACTAGTGATGCGACCCGTGACGATACTATTAAACGGAACCTTGACCGCGCGGTGGAACTGCTGGACTTTGTAGGGGGGGAGGTTCGGTTTGGAACAAAGCTGGTGGTCTTTCCCGAGTTCTTTCTGACCGGGGTCCCCGAGGACCGGCTAATCAAAGCCTACCTGCGTAACGGCTCGCCCATCCCCGGCCCCGAGACGGACCGGCTGGCGAAGAAGGCCGCCGAATATAGTTTTTTCGTGGCAGGCAACACCTTTGAATTGGACCCCGACTGGCCGGGCCGGGTGTTCAATACTTCATTCATTATCGACGAGCGCGGTGAGGTCATCTTGAAGTACCGTAAGCACAACGACGCCTTCGTCCCCGTCAACACCCATCCTGGAGACGTCTACACACAGTTCGTCGAGCGTTACGGAGAAGACGCGCTTTTCCCGGTCGTGGACACCTCAATCGGCCGGCTTGCCTGCATGACCTGCTATGACGTTGCTATTCCCCGAGGTGGCTCGATGTCTTGTGCTAAAGGGAGCCGAGGTGCTGATCATGCCAACGGGTGAAGGCCACTCTTTCGTTCAGAAACTGCATCTCATGCGGCGGTCCCGCGCCTTGGAGAACTCAGTCTACGTGGCCGCTGCCAATCACGGGCGTTTTTACGGCGACCTCAGGCCCACCTTCCAGCAAGGCGGATACACGGAGATCATCAACCCCGATGGCGACGTATTGCAGTTCACGGCAGGGCCCGGAGAAGCGACCGTCTCGGCTATCATCGACATCGGTGCACTTCGGAGAAAACGGTCCAGGATGGATTTCTTCAATTTCCTGGCCTGTTTTCGGGGATCCCTCTACGCTCGGGAATACCTGCGCCACGAGGCCTGGCCCCTTGACGCCCAGGCGGAAAGGCCTATTCAGAGCAACCAGGAGAACTTCGACCTGGGGCGACGCGTGCTGGATTCATTGAAGCTGCCTGGCGCTCCGGGGACTTAAGGATCGGCTCTTCATTCTGGTCATAGGTTCAAGTCTACGTTTATTATTAGGATACCCCGCGGCCAGCCGCGGGGTTACCCAATAATCAAGTTATACCGAACACGGGGTTTAAATCCCCGTGTTCGACCAAAGGGGAGAGCTGCCGCTTCTCCCCCCTGTGGAGTAATGGACCGCAACTCCACGGGGGAAACCCCATCGGCTTTGTGCCCGCCTCACGAAGCGAGATTTACATTAAATCTAAAATAAAGCCGAAATAAAA
>JACZXR010000494.1 GCA_022571535.1 Deltaproteobacteria bacterium
GTGAGCCGAATACTCTCCCAGTCAAACTCATAGATATGGCAATGATGGGTGAGCCGATCCAACAAGGCCGCCGTCAGGGAAGCCTCTCCGAAGACCTTGGTCCATTCGGCAAAGGCCAGATTGGAGGTCACCAGCAGGGAGGCTCTTTCATAGCGATTGGCAAACACCTGAAAGAGCAGCTGGGCACCCTGTTCAGAGAAAGGGATGTAGCCCAGCTCGTCGCAGATCAATAAGTCAAAGCGATCCAGTTTCCTCAAGTATCGCTGCAGCAGACGCTCCTCACGGGCTTCCACCAGGGTATTGACCAACTGGGCGGCGGTCTGAAACAACACCCGGTATCCTCGCCGGCAGGCTTCTACCCCAAGAATGGTGGCGGCGTGCGACTTGCCCGTTCCATGTTTTCCAATCAAGGCCAGATTCTCCCTTCGCAAAATGTAGTCGCACTGGGCCAGTTCTCGCAGCTGCATGCCATCGAGCGAGGGCCACTTCCTCAAGTCCGTGCTCTCCAGCGTTTTCATGACCGGAAATCGGGCTTCCGTCAGTCGGCGTTTGAGCTGATTGGCCTGACGCTGCTCCAGTTCCCGGCTGGCCAGATCCAAAAGAAAAGCTTCGTAGCTTTCTTTCCCTTGGCGAGCCTGGCGGGCACATTCGGGATAATCCCGCCCCATGGCCGGCAGTCGCAGCTTCTTGAGATGATCCTTCAGTAAGACCGCCTCACTGGCCTGACTCATGACACACCTGCCGTCAATAACGCGTTGAAGTCCTTCACATCGCTCATCAGGACCGCTCGATCCGTCACCCCCGGAAGGAGCTCTGCCGGTAGGGGCTGGGCCACCAGAGGGGAACTCTCTTGAAGTCGGATCAGAAGGCGAATCGATTCATAGCTGGGGCAGTGCTTCTCCAGGACCGAAGCGATGGCTTGCTCCACCTGGGTCCGCTCATAGTCTCGGTGCAGTCCCAAAATCCTCACAAACTCGCGGGTTCCCCGGCTGTGCCCTTGTCTGAAGCGCAGCTGCTGAAGCAGCAGATCGTAATCTTTCGGCCAGCGGGCTCGCCACTGTACAATCGCTCGCGCACTTTCGAACGATCCCACTCGCTCACCGATCAGATCCAGATAATGCAGAGGATCGATCTGCCACCGGTTCTTGGAAAACACCCGATCGTGTTGGGCCACTTTGCGCTCATCCGCATACAGCACAATCTTCTGGCAATGGATATGGGCCCACACCCAACGGCCCACATAGGCTCGGGGAACCGAGTAGCGGTTGCGGTCGATCCGCACCGTGCCATAACGATCCACCTTGACTCGAACCGCTTTGAAGTTCTCATAAGGCCGATCGGGCAAAGGCAAAAGCCGGGACTGTTCACCCTCAAAGCGTTCCTCGACGGTCAGGTTGTCTTCCCGACCCGCTATCCGGTGTCCACCGTAACCGTGACAGCGCTCCACAAGCAGTTGGTTGAGTTGATCAAAGTTCTCGACTCGAGGCAGGGGAACCAGAAAGTTTCGTCGTGCAAACCCGATGATCCCCTCCACCCCTCCTTTCTCGTGTCCCTGGCCGGGATTGCAGAAGCGGGCTCGGTACGTGTAGTAACTGCGAAAGGCCACAAAGCGCTCCTGTTCGACCCGCCTCCCTCCTCGAAGGATCTGCTTCACCGACAGGGTCAGATTGTCATAGATCAGTTCCCGGAATACTCCACCGTAGTAGTGGAAGGCGTGCATGTGAGCGTCAAAGAACATCTCCTGACGTTCCCAGGCATAAGCCCGAACAAAGAGCTTGCCCGAGTAGCGCGAGCGCATCACAAACAGTTTGACCCGGCGTCGTTCTCCCCCCATCTGGACCCAAGCCGTTCCCCAGTCCACTTCCGCTTCCCGCGCCACTTCAGGATCCAGCGGAACCATCGCCTTCTGGCTTCCCCAGCCCTGGGCCACTTTCCATTCCCGGACCCAGCGACGCACCGTCGACTCAGCTCCTGGAAAGCCTTGCTCCTCCACCAGCCGCCGGTAGATCCGATGTGCCGTATGCCGTTGTTTCTTGGGCCGGGTTCGGTCCTCTCGCAGCCACTGCTCGACCACCCCGGCCACGGCATCCATCACCGCGCACTTCACTCGCTTTTTCCGTCGATACTTCGGTTCCTCTCCAGACAAGGCCTTGCGGATGGTCTTCCGGTGATGCCCCGTATCCCGTCTGATCTCTCGAATACTTTTTCCGTAAACTCGATGGGCTGTTCTGATAAGCTCGTACTGATCCATCCCAATCACTCCAGGACCTCCGTTTCGTCTGCTGATTATTCTTTCCAACAGACTAAACGAGGTCTGATTGGGGTGGGTCACTTTTACTCGATCACTGCCCCCCTATCCGGGTCACTTTTACTTTATCGAAATCAGTCCTCTACGGTA
Organism: Deltaproteobacteria bacterium; assembly: GCA_022571535.1. Classification (GTDB taxonomy): domain Bacteria; phylum Desulfobacterota; class Binatia; order UBA9968; family CAXXLF01; genus JACZXR01. The sequence goes on from JACZXR010000494.1 coordinate 2,399, forward strand.
CAACTTTCAACCTTACCGTCAATGATGTCCATACCGAACTGTAGGCAGTGCGCTACTGCTTCTTCACGAGTGCGGAATGTCTCCGGTGCACTGAACTGTCGATGTGCTGTTTTCTCATATCGCTCTACACGAATAACCAAGTAAGTACTCCACTTGTCACCTTTTAAATGGAAAGGTAGTGCGCGTATAGTGAAGCCCTTATAGGTGATATTATCCATCAAGTAATCCCATCATTGTAACCATCACTATCACCCTGGACATCGAGGAAGCAGGATTCCTAACGATTAGGTTTTACAAGTCTGAATG
>JACZXR010000046.1 GCA_022571535.1 Deltaproteobacteria bacterium
CATTACAAAAAAAAAAGTCTATCCCCTCCTTTTGTCGGTTGCCCAAAAGGTAAAGATATGGCCGTTTCAACCACCGGCTCTTCTGAGGGTTTCCGAGCCTGGATCTCACGCGTCGATTGTCTGTCCGCCGTCGATGACGAGGGCGTGGCCCGTGACGAAAGAAGATTCGTCTGACACGAGGAAGAGCACCCCGTAAGCAATTTCCTCAGGGCGAGCCATCCGTTGCAGTGCACGATTACTGCTGGCCATTCTGGCGCGCTGTTCGTCCGTGGCCCGATCTAGCGTTGGACGGGGTGGATAACCTCTGAAGCGCGGGGTCTCGGTTGCACCAGGGCACACGCAGTTGATTCTGATCCCACTGGTTCCATAGTCCAGGGCCATCTGGCGGGTCAGGTTCACGACAGCCGCCTTCGTGGCACAGTACGCCGGGTATTGAGCCGAGGCCAGGATTCCAAAAGTAGAGGCCGTATTCACAATGTTTCCACGCCCCTTCCGGAGAAAGTGCGGGATGGCGGCACGGACCCCGCGGAAGATTGCGGTCAGGTTCAAGTTTATGACAAAGTTCCACTCTTCATCGGTGAATTCGTGAATCTTCTTGCGCACGCCTCCACCGGCGTTGTTGAAGAGGATATCCAGGTCACCAAATCGCTCCAACGCCGTGCTTATCATCCGATCACAGTCATTCTGAAGGGTTACATCTGATCGCAAAAAGATTGCCTGACCGCCGTCCTGTTCGATGAGGCTGTCTACCCTCGGGGTAACAGTTTCCTGGATGTCACAGCACACGACCTTTGCTCCTTCGCGCGCCAAGAGGCGGGCAGTGGCGCGCCCGATGCCACTGTTGGCCCCAGTCACAATAGCCACTCTCCCCTGTAACCGCCCAAGGCCCTTCCCAAGTCCGGGATGCTCATCCGCACTCGTGCTACTCATGGCTGTTCACCTCCTTGATTTTTAACTTAGCAATTCCGGGGACAGTATTTTTCATTTCTTTTTACCTCCCTGTTTCATAAACCAAGGTTATTCACAGATGGCCGTCGGAAAATCAACCTGTCCCCCTTTCTTCTTTCTCGGAAAGGGCAAGATTATATTATGCGTCATCCCAGCCGCATGGACGTCGAACAGCCGCTCTCCAGGGTTGCGAGGCTTTAGCTCATGGAGATGGACCGCGATAAGGTCGCCGAAAATTATAACCGTTATGCCGGTGAGTTCAGGAAGATTATTGGGTAACCCCGCGGCTTGCCGCGGGCACAAAACCGATGGGGTTTCCAAAGGGGAGAAGCGGTAGCTCTTCCCTTTGGTCGAGCACGGGGTTCAAACCCCGTTCTCGAAATAACTTGATTTCTGGTTCGCGATAAAACAATGATAAACAGAATGGTCCGCCGATCTCCATTTTCTGCGGCAGCTCCCCAGTGGAAGGTGTCCTAGTCTCTCTGAGACCCGGAGGGCCGGTGGCGCACGAAATAGGCCGCCGCCTCGGCACGGCGGGAGAGGTTCAGCTTGGTGAAGATATTGCTGAGGTAGTTTTTTACTGTCTTGTCGCTCAGATCAAGATCGTTGGCGATCTCCTTGTTGGTCTTCCCTTTGGCCACGAGGGCCAGTACCTTCCGCTCCTGAGCGGATAGCGCAGTGATTTCATCGAGCTGATGGCCTGAGGCCAGTCGCTTCATCCGGTTCAGGACCGATTGAGTCACGGCTGGATCGAGGAGTGACCGGCCGAGCAATTCATCCCGCGTGTAGCCGAACAGGCTCTCTGTCTTGGTGTTGACGAGGGTGATATGACCGTCGCGGTTCACTGCCTCGATAGCTTCTGGAGCGAATTCGAATAGGCTATGGAACTTTGCTTCGCTAGCCACGGATGTCAGTCCGTGGGACGGGGTTTACCTTAAGCGCCGCCATGCGATAAATCACAGATTTTTCTCAATGCAAGCAATTACTTCCTCTACGGTCACCGGTTTGGCGATGAAAGGGCGGCCGCCAATGATGCCTTCTTCTTTTTTCTTCGCTACAGCGGTTAAGAACACGATCGGGATATTCTTCAAGTTCTCATCGGTTTGGATCTCAGACGCAACGTCGCCTCCGTCCATACCCGGCATGATGACGTCCAGCAGAATCAAATCCGGTTTAAACTGCCTGGCGGTGACCAGGCCCTGCTTTCCCCTGTTTTCCGTTCTTACTTCGTATGCACCGGTCTCCTCGAGATTCAACTTCAGCACATTCGTAAAACTAGGCTCATCGTCAATGAGCAGGATCCGTTTCTTACCCATGGTCGTTCCCTCCTCTATGCTTTAAACATGATAGTTACCCTGACACCCCCCTCTTTGCGGTTCCCGATGTTGATCAATCCTCCGTGCAGGTCGATGATTTTCTTTGTCACCGTTAATCCCAAGCCTGTCCCTTTGCCGGTCGATTTGGTGGTGAAAAATGGGTCGAAGACCTCCGAAAGCTGGTCGCCGGGGATGCCTGTTCCCGTGTCTTCGACTTCGGCCATGACAACAGTCTCTCCGATTCTGAAATGATCTGCTTTCCTGGAACCCAAGTTGTGGCCGGCTACCGTTAACTGCTTCGTATACGTTTTGACGGCGAGTGTTCCGCCCTCGGGCATGGCCTGAATGGCATTGAGAAAGATGTTGACGAATACCTGTTCGATTTTAATTCTATCCAGTCTGACCGGGAGGAGATGCTCACTCAACTCCCTGACCTCGTTGACGTGATACTTGTCCATCTCATGTCTTACCAACAATAACGACTGTTCCATCACGGAATTTAGCTCTTCGGTGTTCAGCCTTAATTCGCTTGGGGCGGAAAAATCTAATAATCCCCTGACGATAGAGTCGGCCCTCTTCACTGCTTTATCCATGTCCTGTAAGGCCAAAGCTATGTTGCCGTTGTCGGTTGCAAGATGTTTTGACAGATAATTGATCCCCTGGAGAATGATCGCCAGGGGGTTCTTAACTTCGTGAGCGACTCCAGCAGCCAACCTGCCAACAGATTCCAGTTTCTCGGCCTGGATCAGCTGCAATTGGGCAGCTTTTAATTGTTCATGCGACTTCCCAAGATCAGAAAGCGCTGTCTGAAACAACCTCTTACGTCTGGCCAGCTCTGCGTTGGCCTGCTTCAATTGCTCTTCAATCCGCCTGCGCTCGGCCAGGTCTTGCTGAGCCGTCTGGGACAGCCGCCGGCTCTCCATGGACAGGTGTCGCTTTTCGAGCGCCTTATCCAGCGTGACTAGAAGGTGGTTCATCTCGAATGGCCTGGTGATGTATGCGAAGGCGTCTCCGTTGATATCCTGTATGGCACTGTTGAGCGAGGCGAAAGCGGTGATGAGGATGACCTCTATCTCTGGCGACGCCTCCTTGATCAAACGGAGGAGGTCCGCACCGGAGATGTCCGGGAGTTTGATGTCTACGATCGCAGCGTCAAAGGGGCGGGTAGAAAGCTTTTTGAGGCCTTCTTGTCCGAGACCGGCCGTCTCGATGGCGTACCCCCTCAGCCGGAGGACATCGGAGAGCGTCTCACGTGTTCCCCCGTCGTCATCAATAACGAGGACATGGGTATTGGGACTCACGCTGCGTGTCAATTGGTTACAAATTTTGCGACGGTGTTTGTCCACTTTTGACCGTTTTCTCTGCCTAAGAGCGTATGCAGACAGGGTAATTTGTTCCTCGCCGGTAATCACTTGATAATTAAGCAAAATTTGTACCATCGAGTGAAATGCATTTGAAAAAAAGCCATTGAGGTTGCCAATGAGACTTTCAAAAAATTGAGAAGTTTGCGGTTGTAATTGAGGCCGCAAGGGCTTACGTTCGTCTCCTGCGGGAACATATCCAAAAGGGGGACGAGATTCTTTTTCATATGGCGGACGAAGTGCTGACTCAGGGGGACCAGGATCTTCTGCTCCGTCAATTTGAAGAGCGCGAGGCAAAAGAAATTGGCACAGGAGTTTACGAGAAGTATCTCAAGATCGCCGAGGAGTTGGAAAACGATAACCGCTGAGTTCTGGGCGGGGGATATCTTCCCTTAAGACCCATAACGGGTCGCGATGGAGGACGAAAGATTATGGCAAGGATTAAAGGAATAACTAGAAACGAGGCATCCGACGATGTGCGCGCTGTCTTTGAGGAGCAGGAGAGGCGCTATGGGTCCGTGTTGAACACCGCGCCGGTGTATGCCTTGAGACCCACTATCCAAAAAGGAGTCCAGGCCCTTTCCGATGGGATCCGGGATTCCGGGCTCATTGACCCGGAGCTGCGCCACCTCCTCTGCGTCAAGGCGGCCAGCATCAACGGGTGCCCATATTGACTCGACCTCAATGCGTCCAGTGGGATGCAAAATGGCGCTTCGGCAGAGAAGGTGGAAGCGGTCCTGGGGAATTACCGCAAGAATCCTCTTTTTTCCCTACGAGAGCGTTTGGCACTGGAACTGGCCGAGCGGATGACCTACACGGGAAAACGGGTTACGGACAGGTTCTTCAAGCGCCTCAACCGGCAATTCAGGGATGAGGAGTTGGTAGAATTGGCCGCGGTCATCGCCCTGGAAAACTTCCGAAGCAAGTTCAACCCGGTCTTTGCAGTGGAGTCTCATGGATTCTGCCCCCTTCCTGCCATTAAGCAGGCTGCGGCCATTGCCACGGAACGCTTCCATGAGGCCCAATCAAAGTTCACTCCAGCACAAGCGAACCCAAGTCGCTGATGGTGGGTGGGGAGTTATCTCCGCGCATCAAGTTATATCGACCACAGGGTTTGAACCCCGTGGTCGACCAAAGGGAAGAGCTACCGCTTCTCCCCTTTGGATACCCCATCGGTTATGTGCCCGCGGCAAGCCGCGGAGGTACCTAATAATCTATCTGGGGGTGGATACAGGGGGGACTTTTACAGACCTTGCTGAGATAGATCGACCGGGCCGATTACGTACTGAAACATCCTTTTCCATTCCGACCCGGCTGGAACAGGGCGTCATTGATGTACTCTCTCAGATGGCAGAAAGTCAGAAGCTTTCCCTGTCCGATTTGCTGGCAGGGACCATCCGCTTCGCCCACGGCACGACCGTTTGCACCAATGCCTTGATCCAGCGCAAAGGATCGAGGGTCGGCTTGCTGACGACACGGGGAATCGAGGACACCCTGTAGATCGCCCGTGGTCCCGTTGGCCGCTCCGGCGGAATTTCCCACTTGCAGGCGATGGACTTCATCCACACCAAGCCGGCGGAGCCCCTGGTGCCAAAAGGCCGCATTCGCGGTCTGGGCGAAAGGGTCACAGTCACCGGCGAAGTGCTGTCGGCTCTCGATCACAATGAGGTGCGGGATGCGCTCAGGGAGTTGCTTGATAAGGGGATCGAAAGCCTTGCTGTCTGCCTGCTGTGGTCCTTCCGAAACCCCGTCCACGAGCGGGCTCACGGCACCGACTACGTAGCTGCGGGCATCGAAGAGGTCACCGCCGCAGCAATCCACAGGGAGTGGCTTGCAGATCTGCATCATCGAGCTGCACAGATTGGCAGCCCGCAGGCGCTGCCCGACTCTGTGCTGGTCAAGCTGCCGGAAGAGGAGCCCTCTCCTGGCGAGTGGTTGGACTACTGGGCGGGGCTATAGATAATTCCGCCTCCCAAAACCTTCTCCTGGTGGTAGAATACGGCCGACTGCCCAGGGGCCACACCGCGCTCGGGAACATCGAGCAGGACACGCACTTGATTGGCCTGTTTTACGACCAGCGCAGGAACCCTGGGTTGACGATAGCGGATGCGAACTTCACACCTCCCTTCACGGAAGTCGCTGAGCCAGTTCAGGTTATCCACACAGATCTCCTTTTTAAAGAGAATGGGATCATCCGGGCCTTCGCCGACCACCAGCGTGTTGTTGGCCACGTCTTTGTCGGCAACGTAGTAAGGGACCCCGCCCCCGATACCAAGGCCGTGCCGCTGCCCGATGGTATAAAAGGCAACGCCGTCGTGCTGCCCGACGAATGCGCCTTTTGATGTCACGATTGCACCTTCACGCCGGGCCAGGAAATCACGGAGAAAGTAGCTGAAGTTCATCTTGCCTACGAAGCAGAGTCCTTGAGAATCCTTTTTCTCGGCTGTCGGAAGCTTCAGCCGCCGGGCCATCTCTCGCACTTGAGGTTTGGTATAATCTCCTAAAGGAAACAGGCAGTATTTGAGCTGCCGCTCATTTGAAGTCCAGAGGAAATAACTCTGATCTTTCTGTTTGTCGATGCCTTCCAGCAACTCCTGTCCCTGAGCGGTGGAATGCAATCTGGCATAATGCCCCGTGGCGATAAAATCCCCGCCGAGGCTCAGGGCCTTTTCAAGAAAAATGCCAAATTTAATTTCTCGGTTGCACATCACGTCTGGATTTGGCGTTCGCCCCTCCGAATATTCGCGAACCATATAGTCGAAGACATGTTTTTTGTATTCTTTTCGAAAATCGAAAGTTAAAAAGGGAATATCCAATTTCAGTGCAACACGCAGGGCGTCGAGGCGCTCTTTCCACAGGTCGCAGTCATCCCAGCACACCATGTGGACCCCGACCACCTCATAACCGCGCTCTTTTAGAAGGGCTGCAGCTATAGAGGAATCGACACCCCCTGACATTGCGACGAAGACTTTTGTTATGGATTTCACGGAATCGCCGGCCTCTCTCTGAAGGGCTAAAGTGTTTTCAAGGACTTGTCAAATGGCGACTGGCTTCCCTGTCCTGCTAAACCGTCAACTCCAATGACATGTTTTAGTTTTCGTCTACTACGAAGTACACGAAGATCACGAAGAGTTTAATTTAATGTAAACCCCGCCTCTTGAGGCGGGCACAAAACCAATGGGTATCCAAAGGAGAGAAGTGGCAGCTCTCCCCTTTGGTTGAACACGGGGTTTCAAACCCCGTGTTCGATATAACTTGATTTCACTTTGTGTCCTTCGTGCTCTTCGTGGTGATATTTAACTCTCGCTATAATCTGCTTTCTCTCTGTGAGAACGTTGGTGTCGGATCTTTCTTTCTTCGGAGCAGACCCTCTTGTCTGCAAACGGAGTGTGCGAAGAACTTCGTTGAGTCGTTGTGTTGAACATTTTATTGGTAAGAAGCTAAGGTTTGACAGGAGTTTATCCGTAATGAGCGTCATGAGACGTATCCAAAAACCGGCATAGCCAGCGATGAAATAGGGGAGATTCCACAGCACCTTCAGGTCAAGCTCTTGAGGTGTCTGGAGGAAAAAGAGATCCTGGCTGTCGGCAGCACTACGCCCCGGAAGATAGATGTCCGGATCATCGCGGCAACCAACCGTAACCTGCTAAAGGAGACAGAGGAGGGCAGGTTTCGGGAAGATCTCTATTTTCGATTGAATGTCCTGGAGATTCACATTCCCCCCTTGAGGAAAAGGCCTGAGGACATCCCCCTCCTGGTCGAGCACTTGATTCAGAAGCATAACCCCGAGCTAAAGAGACATTTCAAAGGGGCAGAGGCAGATGTCATTCGTCTGTTCATGTCGCAGCCATGGAAGGGAAATGTGCGTGAACTGGACAATGTGATCGAGCACACGATGATTCTGGCTGAAGGTGAGTGGATCAAGCTTAAGGATTTACCATTGTCCTTCACAGGAGGGGAGGGTGCGATACCGCCTAACACTCATGAGCTCAAGGAGGCGCTTAAGCAATTCGAAAAGCAGCATATCCGGCGGATTCTAGAACAGGTTAATGACGACCGTAAGGAAGCCGCGCATATCTTGGGAATCAGCCTTTCCTCTCTTTATCGAAAGATTGAGGAGTTTGGCGTTTCATAATTTTCCCTCATCGGGAGAACCTCCCGGACTCCCCCGGTTCCTCAACCCCCTCTCCTCTTTCTCAGTGCGTCTGGTCTGGGGTGCTATGCTGCTTGAGGATCTCATCGATTAAAAACAGATCCGTGAGGAGGGCACGCAGGTGAATCCAGGCATTCAGGTTGTCGATCAGCTGCGAGCTGATCGAGGTCTGCGCTAGCACCAGCTGGATGGCTGCTTGGGCGTTGTGGGAGTCCCGGTCCAATATGTCGATGAACGAGCGGTAGCGTTTAGCCGGCTCCAGCTTCTTTTCATCGACCAGCGACATGAAAAGATTGGCCAGCCCTTCCAGTGCATTGTAAGAGCGGTTAAGGAAGTCACGAATCTGCGCTCCCGAACCGGCCTTTTCATCCCCGGAAAGTCCCTGCGCCGCATAGGCGAGCATGAACTCGTAGGTCTCCTCAATGACCTCGATTCTTTGCTTCAGCCCGTCTTCAATGGTCTGGCTCATGGACGACTTGCCACTCGCCCTCTTTTTAACCATCTTTGGGGGAGGGACGGGTGGCTTTCCGGATGGTCTGTTGCGTGACGGGCCAGTGCTCGGGGTCGTAGTGTTCCAGGTAGCGGGTCCGGGGGATCCAGCCGACAATCATGGAAAGGGTAATCCAGCGCTTCTCTGGCCGAATGGCAAAATAGATATGGGTTATAATCAGCGTAATGAATGCAACACTTGCGGCCCCGTGCAGGACATAGATCACTCCCCAGGTATCGTCCGGCAGGAGGTAGGGATTGCGCGTCCAGAACGGAGTATCTACCTTCACCATCATCAGCAGGCCTGTGGCAATAACGGCCAGTGTGGTGATGCTCGTGACGTGATGGAAGAGCTTATTTTCCAGCGGATTCTTTCCCGTTCTGCCTGGGGCCGGATCGGGCAAACCCACTATCTGTCTGAGGTTCAACCAGCCATCTCGCAGATCCTGAAGGGTAATCCACATCGAGGCAAGACCTTTCCAGAACGAGGCATGAATGATGTGGAATAGGATGGCACCTGTAAGCACAAGCCCCGATATCCAGTGAGGTGTCACCCAAGAGAACTTAAGACCGAAGATAGGAAGAAACCCCGTGAAGAGCAAAGCAAGCATTGAGGTGGCCATGATCCAATGAAAGGTCCGTGAGGCGAGGGAGTGCCGGGGCACTCTTTCGGGTACCTGTCCCCCGACATCCGTCCGGTTCTTTTTGCCGGCCATTCCGGCGGGAGTGTTTGGCCGCAACCGCCAATAATAGAGCAACGTGTGCACTACGGCGAACAGCAATCCCGCGGCGAGAGCCAGCCAGATAAGGTCCCAAGAGAGACCTCTCAGGATCTCCTGGCCCCAGGGGTTCCTTTGCCAACGAAACCATTCCATCTACTCTTCTTGTGCTTATGCCCCGCGGATGGCCCTTCTAACCAGGTTCTTCATGAGCGGTATCTTGAAGTGGTTGTGGTTGAGAGGCTTGGCACCCCATATTGCCGTCTTTCCGGCCAGCTCCGCAGTCTCCTCGCTAAGGCGCTCCCCGCGGACGCTGTCTTCCACCGCTTTCAGCCTGAGCGGGCGGGGAGCGACTCCACTCACCACAATGCGCGCCTGTTTGATCACCCCGTTCTCGACCCTCATGGACGAAGCCACATTGACGAGAGGGAAGTCCCACACCTGGCGGTCGGCTACCTTCTCGAAGTAGAAGCGAGCCCCGGCCCACGTATTGGGAATACGGATAGCCGTGAGCAGATCGCCCGGCTTCAGGACCGTCATCCGGGTGATGTCCACCGATGGGCCGATAAAGAACTCCTCTGCATCCACGAGGCGCTCACCCTTCGCGCTGCGGATTACAAACTTGGCGTCCAGGGCAATCAAAGCCGGCGCGGTGTCCGAAGGGCTCACGGCCACGCAACGGTCCGCCCCAAAGAGACAGTGCTCTCTGTTCGCCGCCGTCGGCGTGTCGGCGTAGCAGATGTTCCCTCCCGCACGATAACACGGCATTCCATTACGGTAATACCAGCACCGGGTATCCTGGCTCACGTTCCCTCCCAGGGTTCCCTGATTACGAATCTGGGGAGAAGCCACCCTGCGGGCGGCATGGGCCAGAAGCCCATACCGGGACTGAATCAGCGGGTTGGTGACTACCTCGGTCAGGGTCGTCAACGCCCCGATCTCTACCCCGTTCGCCTGCGCCCGTATTCCTTTTAGTCCTTTAACCTGGCTGAGATCGACGACCACT
>JACZXR010000495.1 GCA_022571535.1 Deltaproteobacteria bacterium
TAAAGATAAGGAAAGAGCACATAAATTGTTTAAACCGGGAGTGACTGAGTACCTGCTGGATTCCGACATCGTCTCACCTACGGATAAAGATAAGGAAAGAGCACACGCCAGACGGGGGTTAAGGAAGTAGACGCACAACGGTTACCTAAACCGCTTTACCAGGGCAACATATTGAAGTGCCAAGCGAAAAACCGGCCTGCTAACCGATTGCTAACACGGAAACGGAGGACATCGGGGTGAAAGGGCACATAAAGAAGCGCTCGAAGCACTCTTGGTCGTTCTGGATCGATCTTGGGAGAGACGCCAACGGGCGGCGTCGTCAGAAGTGCATAACCGTAAAGGGTACGCGCAGGGATGCCGAGCGGGAACTGGCCCGGGTCATCAATGAAATCGATACTGGCTCCTTCGTGGAGCCGTCACACATGACGGTGGCGGATTATTTTGAGCGATGGCTCGATCATGCACGGAACCGGGTCTCCCCCAAGACGCGCGAACGCTACGGCGAGTTGACCGAGGCGCACATAGTGCCCAGCCTCGGCTCTCACAAACTCCCACAACTGAAGCCGCTTCACATTCAGGGATTTTACTCCGACGCTTTGGTGAAGGGGCGGAAGGACGGACGCGGCGGCCTCTCGCCCCAAACGGTCGTGCATATCCATCGGCTCCTGAGGGCCGGGGGCGAGAGGGCCGTCCTCTTTCCCCTCCTGGCGCGAAATCCGGCGGACGCCGTAGACCCACCTCGGCCTCCGAAAACGGAGATGAAAGCCTTGACGGAGGCGGAGACTGCAGCGCTCCTACGGGTCGCCGAAAAATCCAGCCTGCATCTCCCCATTCTTGTTGCTGTCGTGACCGGACTGCGGCGCGGCGAGTTATTGGGCTTGCGGTGGAGCGATATTGATATCGAAACCGGTGAAACGTCGGTTCAAAGGACATTGGAGCAAACCAGCGAAGGATTGCGGTTCAAGCTAACGTGGCTGGCCGGGATCTGGGGAGTTTCATTGCCGAGGCCCAGGAGAAAATAGCGCAGCGGGTAAATCTGCCGCCCGGTTACTTCGTTGAGTATGCCGGGCAGTTTAAAAGCCAGCAGGAGGCCACCCGAACCCTGACCAGTTATGGGATGGTGGCTATCGTGGCTATTTTCGTCCTTCTTTTTAAGGCCTTCAATTCAGTGCGATCGTCCCTACTGGGCATGGCGAATCTACCCTTGGCCCTTATCGGTGGTGTTGCGGCTATCTTTTTAACTGGAAAGATCATGAGTATCCCCTCCATGATCGGCTTTATCGGGGTCTTCGGCATCGCCGCAAGGAACGGTATCATCCTGGTTAGCCGCTACCGCCAGCTTCGGGCTGAGGGAAAATCAAGGGAAGAAGTGGTTGTTGAGGGTTCTTTAGAGAGACTTACACCCGTTCTTATGACAGCAGCCGCGGCGGCCCTCGGGCTTTTGCCTCTTCTCTTCGGTGACATTGCCGGGAAGGAACTAGCACGGCCTATGGCCAACGTGATGCTAGGAGGTCTTGCCACCTCCACCTTCCTTAATATGATCATTATTCCAGTGCTATTTATGAAATACGGTTGGGAGAAAGATGAGGTCTTTGAACAGCAGTTGGCTATGGAGCGGGGAGACATGTTTGAGGCCATTCGGGAATGAGGAGAGGTCTCGAATTTTTGAGGAGTAATGAGCAGAAAAGTCGAAGTTTAATAATTTCTTAAAGGAGGAAGGAACATAGGAAGCAAGGTAATTATCATCTCGTTTGTGCTATTAGCTTTTGCTGCAGGGGACCTCTATGCCAGAGGAGTTATCTTGGGACCCGATCTCAAGATCCCGCCGTATTATAAAGCTGGTAAAAGGTGCAGGCCGGGTAGGGGCTATAACTTTAAAGCGCAGGCGTCTAATCATTTCTCGACCCTTCCACAGATGAACCTGAGGGTGTTCAATGGGGAAGTCATTGGTTCCCTATTCGAGGTTGACTCGAAAGAAAGAGGGTTGGAAACCCTGCTATGATCAGCCGGAGGGGAAACCCACGGCCTATGGAAAAAGTATCCTTATACCCAGACGATTTTCATCAATAAAGGACCGACCGCTGAGGAGTGTAAGGCCTCCAAAGGACATTTCGGTAAATGAAAGTGATCGAGCCGAGCCAGAGCCTGAACAGATTGATCAGCGGCGGTCCACATCGGCTGCCGCTTTTCTGTCCGTAACCTTGCATAACCAGCCAGGACGCAATTCAATAGCTCTTTAATTGAGTCCTAGCGGTTCGACACCGAGCAAACCCACGCCCAGAGCGGCCCTTAGCCCATTTAGAATTGACTCATTTTCGCCTACGACGAACTGGTGATTAAAAGAGGGGGTGTCAAGGCCAGTTAGCCTAGAGCGGCGCAGACTTCCTTACCTGCTATAGAGTCACTTTAGCTGGTCTCCTTAGAAAAAAATTAGAAATGTTTTGGTTGTGGGGTTCTAGCCGCTCCCCGAGCGGCGAATCTGAGATTTAAGTGCCGACACGTTTTATGAGGCGGGAGAGCCTCGGGAAGCCCTCCCTGACATCGGAGAGGGAGCCTTTGCAAGCCCCGGAGCCAAATTCTAAGGGCTTGAGGTGATAGCTGGGGATGGCTCCAGGACCTTTGTCAATGACGGGCTGTCCAAAGTTGCTGCCGAAAGTAGCACAGTTGGGTGAAACAAGACCAGTGGTTTGTCTACTGGCTC
>JACZXR010000496.1 GCA_022571535.1 Deltaproteobacteria bacterium
ATCGCCGTCAGACCTTGGATGCCCACTGGGTAGTAAATACCTTTCCCGTGTTTGAGCTCGAACGTATTTTTAGGGAGTACGGTGAAGAGCCCTGGGCCCGCCGTATTGCAATGTCCATTAATGCGGAGCGCAGGAAAAAGGTGATTGAGACCACTCGGCAACTGGCGGAGATCGTGGCGGGCGTGGTGAGGAGAGGCAAGACCCGATCGGTTGTGCGAAGGTCCGGAATTCATCCTGCTACTAAGACGTTTCAGGCGTTGAGAATTGCAGTGAACCGGGAGATGGAAAACTTGACCCTCTTCCTGGAGAATGCCTACGAGTTGCTCCTGTCAAAAGGCCGGATAGTCGTCATCTCATTTCATTCTCTGGAGGACCGGATTGTCAAGAAGGCCTTCTGGAAATGGAGCAGGAGCTGTCTCTGTCCTCCCAAAATACCCCTGTGTCGCTGTGGCTGGAGGCAGAAGGCCAGTGTTCTTACTCCTAAACCCCTTTTTCCATCCCGTGACGAGATCCATGATAATCCCCGTGCCCGCTCTGCCAAGCTGCGAGCCGCCGAGCGAGTCTGAGGAGCCCAGGCGTGGCCGCCGCCTTGAACAAGAGGATGTGGGGAATGAGTCTCCTCAGGAGGCAGCAGGTGGCTGGTGGTAAGCAACGGGCGCTCAATAGTTATTCCGCCATGATTATCCTTTGTTTGTGCTTAGTCAGTCTGGCGCTGTTTCAGGTTTGGTTGCGTCTCCAGGCGGTTCGTCTCGGCTATGTTCTCTCCACGACGAGCAAGCTGGAGAAAAAACTCAAACAGGAGAACGGCGAGCTCAAATTAGAACTCGCGACCCTGACATCGCCTGAACATCTAGAGGAGATGGCCCGACTTCGCCTGGGGCTCAGGGAACCAGAGAAAGGTCAGGTAGTGGTACTCCCATGAGACGAGGTCTCAAAGCGACAAGGTTTCGACTGACACTTACGGCGGCCATTTTTGCGATATTGTTTTTGGCCGTCGGTCTGCGTGCCTTTCAGCTCCAGATCTTTCAGGGTGATAAACTAAGGCGGCTTGGAGAGAGGCAGCATCTCCAGGAGTGGATTATCCTCCCGAAGAGGGGCTCCATTCTAGATCGATCCGGAGAGCCCCTGGCCATTAGCCTGGAGGCCCAGTCTGTGTATGTAAGACCCCAGCGTCTTAAAGAGCCGGATATTGTCGCCCCCAGACTAGCTCGGGCCTTGGCGATGAGTTTAGTGAAGGTGCGGCGAAGTCTCAGCAAGGGCAAGTCATTTGTCTGGCTGAAACGGCAGGTTACTCCTAAGGAGGCCAAAGGGGTCCGGGCCCTGCGCATCAAGGGGGTGGGGATGTACTATGAACCCAAGCGGTACTATCCGCAGGGGCGGCTTGCAGGACAGCTCATCGGTTTCGTGGGCAGCGATTCCCAGGGACTTGAGGGAATAGAGCGTTATTACGATGCCTATATCCGCGGTGAGTCCGGCTCCTCGGTCATCGAGCGTGATGCGTTCGGTCGAAGGGTAATGGCACAAGGTGTCGAGGAGCTGAATATCCCGCCAGGTGCCGATGTCCACATGACCCTGAACACCTCTATCCAGCATTTGGTGGAAAAGCAGTTGGAGGCTGCAGTGATCGAATCGCGTGCAAAGGCAGGGGTCGCTGTGATGGTGGAACCGTTCACGGGTGAAATCCTGGCTCTGGCAAACTATCCTTTCTTTAATCCCAACAGGTTTGCCCGTCTCCCCTCTCACCGGTGGCGGAATCGGGCGGTTACAGACAATTACGAGCCCGGATCCACTTTCAAGGCCATTCTGGCGGCTGCTGCTCTGGAGGAAGGAGTGGTGGGCAAGGAGGATCTCTTTTTTTGTGAGTTTGGCAGGTATGCCTACGGGGGAAGAGTGATCCACGACAACAAACGATACGGATGGCTCCCCTTCACCAAGATTATCAAATACTCCAGCAATATCGGTGTTACCAAGGTAGCAGAAAAGCTGAAAAGAAAAAGGTACTTCAAATATATTCAGAGATTCGGCTTTGGCCGGCCCACGGGAATTGACCTGCCGGGGGAGGTAAGGGGGTTGGTTCGACCCGCTGCACGATGGTCCCGCATGGACCTGGCCGCTCACTCCTTCGGACAGGGCATCGCCGTGACTCCGATCCAGTTGGTTATGGCCTTCGCTGCAATCGCTAACGGGGGAATTCTCATGCGACCTTATGTGGTGCAGCGGGTGGTGGGACCCAAGGGGGAGGTCCTTATGACCAATCAGCCACATGTCGTGCGTCGCGTAATCTCAGAGAAGACTGCGCGCGTATTGACCTCCATTCTAAAAGAGGTTGTGCGTGGCGGGGGGACGGGGGCCAGGGCGGGGGCGGAAGGATTTCAGGTTGCCGGCAAGACGGGGACGGCACAGAAAGCGGATCCCATCAACGGAGGATATGCGGCGAACAAGAAAATCGTTTCCTTTGTCGGCTTTGTCCCTGCGGATGATCCCCGGCTGGTACTGCTAGTCCTATTGGACGAGCCGAAGAAAGAGGCTTACGGTGGCCTGACTGCAGCCCCAGTCTTTCGTAGCATCGCCCGTAGCGCTTTGCGCCATCTTGGAGCCGTACCAGAAGGGCTGGAACCCTTACCAGGAGTTACGGGAGGAGACCTCGTCCGGGTGAAGGTAAAAAGCGGGAAAGGAGTGAGAAGGATGGGGGGTGGTTT
>JACZXR010000497.1 GCA_022571535.1 Deltaproteobacteria bacterium
TGAAACAGGTATTTGTCGCGGTTTGATGATCATCAGGGAAGATTTCTTTGACTGATTAACTTCGAATCGGGGTTAATAGGTCACTCAACGCGGTAGCGTTTGATTTTGTCCTCGTCTAGCTCGATTCCCAGGCCAGGTTTGGATGGAACCAGGATCTCCCCGTCGACAAATTCAAAAGGCTCCGTCACAATGTCGTCCTGGTAGTAGATGCCGGCAATACGGCCCTTGGTTTTTTCTCTGGGTGTCGACACCGGTATCACGCAGGCCAGCGTCGCCGGTCCCGTAGCGGCTGCCAGGTGTAGATTGGCGGCGTTTCCAACGCCCGTTTCCACGGAGCCATTGACGTTCAGCTGTAAACCTGCCGCCTCCGCTATCGCCGCTACCTTCTTCGCCTTCAATAGACCGCCTGGCTTTGTAGTGTAAAGGGAGATGATGTCTGCTGCCTTTTTCTGGATGATCTCCAGGATGTCTTGAGTTGTCCACGCGCTCTCGTCTGCCATGATAGGGGTATTCACTCTCCGGGTTACTTCAGCCATCGAGTCGATGCCCTCGACCGGCTGCTCCATATAAAGGATGCCGTACTCTTCCATCGCTTTTATTGTCTGTGCGGCACTCTTGGCCGTGGGATAGCCCTGGTTTGCATCAACGGTAATTTCGATATCGGGACCGAGGGCCTTTCTGACCTGCTTTACCAGATCTATGTCTCTCTTAGATTCTATCCCTCCCTTGAGCTTGACGGTCTTTATCCCTTCGTCTTTTACCTGGAGCGCCTCTTCTACGGCCTTGTTGATTTCCATTAGCCCTATGCTGTGCGCCACCTTTACCCGTTCGCGATAACAGCCACCCAACAGTTGATAGGCGGGGATCTTGAAAGCTCTTCCGACCACGTCATGGAGGGCCATGTCGATGGCGGCCTTACAGTAAGGATAGCCTTTGATGGTCTTATCCATGAGGGAGTGGAGCGCCTCAATGCGGCACGGGTCCTGTCCGATCAGAGCTGGGGCCACAATGTCATTGATGACGTGAAGGGTTGTCCCTGGAGTCTCGCCGTAGTACTTCATGTGGTCCCCGCCCCAGTCCTTCAAGACCGGCGCCTCGCCCAGACCGATGAGGCCCTCGTCAATCTCCAGTTTTACGATGACGTAGACACCTATAGGTGTGGTCAGGCTTGCCCACTGGTGGACCCTGCGAGTGGGCAGCCTTATTGGTATTGTTTCAATTTTTGTTATCTTCATGATTCAACCTACTCGAAGAAGCTTATCAGTCCGGGTGTAATCTGAGAGAAGCTCCGCGCCATTTTTCGTGACCGCGACCATGTCTTTGTTTTGCAATCCCATTCTACCAGGGATATAAACCAGGGGTTCGATTCCGAGCACCATTCCCTCTTCCAATTCGCTATCGCCGAATCGCCCAAGATAGGGGTCTTCATGCAGGAACAATCCAATTCCGTGGCCAACAAAGCTGATTGGCTCAAACCCCAGCTCGCTGAATTTCTTCAAGAACTTCTGATAGATCTCTTTGGTGTTGGCTCCCGGCTTTATGTTATCCATGACAAGGTACTTGCACTCGATCAGATTATCCCAGATGTTCTCCTGCTCGGATGTGGGGTCTCCTACGACGGCCGTGCGACAGACTCCTGCGTGGTAGCCGTTGAGGATACCGAAGATCTCCATCCTTATGAGGTCACCTTCTTGTAAAATGCGATTCGATGGTCCTACATTCGGATACTGGCTTCTCTCTCCCGTAGCGATGATCATGAGCTTGAAGTTTTCTGCT
Organism: Deltaproteobacteria bacterium; assembly: GCA_022571535.1. Classification (GTDB taxonomy): domain Bacteria; phylum Desulfobacterota; class Binatia; order UBA9968; family CAXXLF01; genus JACZXR01. Next base: position 1,777 of record JACZXR010000497.1, read on the forward strand.
CCGCCCTCGAAAATGCCCCTTGTCAGTATTACGGCTAAATCCATTTCGCTCATTCCTACCCTGGCGTGGGTGAGCGCATTGGAGATAGCTTTGTCCGTTATCTTGCTTAGCGAGCGTAAAAGGTTCAGTTCCTCGTGTGTCTTTACCTGACGGAGTCGATGGAAGATCCCATCGGCGGCGACGAAATCGGCACCGGGGAGTTTTCTCTTGAGCGTCATGAAGTCTTTTGCAGGAAGATATTCCATCTCTATGCCGATCCTTGCCTGCTCTAGTGTCAGGTCCGCCAAGGCATCACATAGTTTGTCCATAGGATCGTCTGTGAACTCCTGGTAGATTCGTATATCTTCAATCCCTTCATGCGCCCTCACCGTTGTTTCTTCCATGTCGATAACCAACATTGTGACTCTGCCATCGGGAGTGGCGATACAGATCGCATGTCTCCAACGCATGAGGGATTGCGACGGCACCACGAAACCAGCCGTGTAGGCCACATTCTCTGGGGAAATGGATATGAGCGCGTCCAAACCTTCTGACGCCATAGCTTTCTTTTGCTTGTCAATTATATCCTGATTCATCTATGTATCTCGAGATTGCAACCGAAAGTTGTCTGAATTTATCATAGATAAAATCCGTTTGGCCACATCCCTTCCAGATTCCCCAGCTCTTTTCTAATTAAATGTGAAATCTAGATCGTACACCACGGTGGCTAGTCTCTAGCCTTTTGTGGTAAAAGAAAAATATGAAGATCAGAAGAAAATACCCCATAATTGTCATAAAGGAGAAACGGGAATACTGGACTTACATCCCTGATATTCCGGGGGTCTATGGTCGTGGGAAAACGACAAAAAGAGCCAAGAAAGATATCAGACAAGCGCTTACGCTGTATATAGAGGATTGCCTGGCTGAGGGGGAGAAAG
>JACZXR010000498.1 GCA_022571535.1 Deltaproteobacteria bacterium
TTCGTGAGGTAATGATCGGCCCCTATTTCGTAGCCTTTCGAAATATCCTTGAGCTGGTCTCGTGCCGATAGCAAGATCACGGGAATGGACGAAGTTTCTGTAGCGGCCTTGAGTCGTCTCAACACCTCGAAGCCGTCCATCTCAGGCATTATGATGTCGAGAAGAATAAGGTCCGGCTTTTGCTTTTCTAAGTCAGCAAGGGCCTGCAAGCCGCTGTAGGCGCACATGACGTTAAATTCCCTCTGTTCCAATCTAGCGCGGAGAAGGGTTACCATATCTGGGTCATCGTCAACCACCATGATGGTGCTTTTGGTTGCTTGGGAAAGCGAATCTGTCATCTATTTGCCCTCCTCAAAGTGACAACGCCAAGAACGTGCCAACTTGAATTAATCCCGATGGTGGTGCAACTCCTTGTGAATTAACCGATTTTCATGGCGAAAGGAGAGAGTCAAGCCATACTCTAACTGACAAGACGACGGGAAAAGGCAGGAGGCGGTACACTTTGAGACAGCCGGTTCAAATTGGAAATGGGGGGGAATAGGCAATTCAGGCTGTTATTACATGAAGCAATTCCTCAAAAAAACATCGGATCATCAAGGTGCTCCAGCCAGCAGGAGTTACTGGTATCCAGCCTGGCACAGACCGACGCATTGACTAAGCTGCTAATCGTGATACCGAGGGAGGGCCGTTAAACAATGGCAAGACTGATTTTTTTCCGTGCGTTCCGCCCCTTTCCTTCAAGAATTCTTTTGAGCCTTTTTTAATAGCTTCTTAATGGAGGCGCCTAACTCTTTGTGGGTAAAAGGCTTAGGAAGGTAGTCATTGCACCCCACTTGCAAACATTTTTCCCGATCTCCTGGCATGGCGAGGCAGGTCGCGGCGAGAATCGGGACTGTTTGGGTCTTCGGATTCTTGCGAATCAGCGATGTAGCTTCCAGACCATTCATTTTTGGCAAGAGTATATCCATAACGATCAGATCGGGTAGATATTCACTGGCCTTTTTGATTGCCTCTTTGCCATCAAGGGCTACTATGCACTCGTAACCGAGGAGCTCTATCTCTTTCTTCATGACGACAACGGACATTTCTGAATCTTCCACTAGCAGAATTTTCTGTTTCACCTTTCCGTCGGCCTCCTTTCACTACGAGGATTCCTTCGATTCTACTCCCTGGGATTACCCCTGCCTAGTCTTCTCTTTCTGCTGCTTATTAATTTCTTCTCAAGGATTTTGACCTGCAATAGGATCAATTTGGCATGTTTAAGTAAAAGCCTTCCCGCCTGTGTAAGTTCAATCCCCAGATTACCTGCCTTAACCTTGTAGAGTTTTATTCCACACTCTTTCTGTAGGCATTTGACCTGAATAGAGACCGTAGGCTGCCTGATGTGGAGTTCGTCTGCCGCCTTTGTGACACTTTGGTGTTTTGCTACGACTATCCAGACACTGAGTTGGTGTAGGGTCATGGCTCATTATCTCACTGATAGAACGGATCGACTACCCGCCAATTTCCGCGCCATTCTCTTGGGAAAGCGATAGATAAAGTTTTCTTAGAGATGTCCCTATTTAGCCTCTTGACATAGGTTCGGCAATTTAATAGAAGCTGCAGGTAGTAACAGCCTTCCCAGCATTGATAAGGCTTACAGTATGATATGAGGCCCAACAGAGGGACAGGGATTTTCCTCGACCGAAACATCCAGAGCCCTACAGTTTATGAAGCGGCGGTCCACAACGGCCCGCCGTTTTTGTTTAATGATCCGCAGGACGCAATTCAATAGCTCGTTGAGGGGTATCCACTTTACTACACTACCTGGTTACCGCCATAACATCGAGTACTATTTTCTAATGCAGCCGACCGCCATAACATCAAGTACTTGTGTCCCCTCAAGATCTTCCCTTAATGAAAGAAAGCAGTGGAAAAATCCTGGATTCCTGAATCGGAAAGGGGAAGGATTTGATCCGTTTACTTTCCTGTTTAATGACCAGTCTTTGCCGATGTGTGAAGAGGGTGGCCACTACATACTGACCAGACAGACGCCTCCGGATGAAGTAGGCCTTGCCGTTGACCTCGATACGTCCCCTCCCATCCACCTTGCGAATCCAAGAGACCTTGCCTTTGGCCACTGGGGGGCGAAGCTGGCCCTTTGCATCGAGATAGGCGTCTAGCTGGAATCGTGGAGCCAGATACCGTGAGGGACCCGGCTTTGGTCTTTGAGCCCGGCTTTGCCTTGTTTCCGAAAACGTCGCAACCATTTCGCAAGCCAAGAACGGCATCGCCCCACCTGCCGAAGAATCCCTTCAAATCCTTTTCCCTGCTGATACAACTCAATGGCACAGACCCGGCGCTCATGCTCCGTTTTCTCCTTCATCACCCCTTGTCTCCTTCCAAATGGTTTGGAAGGAGCGTAGGGGATCCATCACAAAATAGTTCTCGATGTTATGGCGGAATTTTAGTACACGATGTTATGGCGGTAACCCGTTAGTCACTAGCCTAGCTCAGACAGGTGCCGTGGCGAAGCTGCTAATCGAGAAGGGAGTGATTACCCAAGACGAGTTCATGGAGAAGATAAAGGCGGAGAGGGCTACGTACCAGGCGATGTTTCGCCAAAAGGGCAACTAGCAACCCGTTGACATTTACCCACCATATTGATAAAGGCTGTCGTCTATTCAAGTAATAGCCTCCCCCAGCATTGAT
>JACZXR010000047.1 GCA_022571535.1 Deltaproteobacteria bacterium
CAGCCAAACCTCGTCCACCCCACCCCGTTCCGATTCGATGCTCTCGTCGATTTCGCCCGCAAAATAATGCTCTTGAATCCGCTCGGCCATATGTTTATCCGCTTCCAACTCCTGCCCCTCAAGACGGCGCCGGGACTTCATGACCTCGATGGGGCTGGCGGCAGCCGGCGGCGCGATGGTGCTCAGCGGCGCCCCGGTGCGCGCTTTCGGGCAAACGTCGCTCTTGGCGCACCTGCGCCATCTCGAAACCGACCGCGTGCTGGTACTCGTCCAGCTCTCGGGCGGCCCTCTCCACCAGTTCATCATAGCGCTCGTTTTTCCACCGTGTATTGTTGTTACCGCTGGTAGAGGTAAAGAGCTTCATGAAGTTGTCCGGATCAGGGTAATCGGCTCCCCAGCCCAGGCGAAAGAGGTGAGGCGGATCGTTATTGAGTTTATTGAGATAGACCTTCCATTCCTGATTGTCCAGGCGGACCAGCACGTCCAAGTTCTGCTTCCACATGCTTTGAATGGCCTCTGCCACCATCTTGTGAGTCTCGTCCGTATTGTAGCCGAGGGTGATCTCCGGAAATCCCTTGCCATTGGGATAGCCTGCTTCGGTAAGGAGACGCCTGGCCTCAGATGGGTTAAATGGGAGTCCAATTTCGGGGTTGTGGCCGATCATCCCTGGAGGGATCCAGGAGTTTATGGGTTGTTCACCTCCATGGAGGATCTTGGGAAAGATGCGCCGATCAATGGCCATGGCGAATGCCTTGCGCACACGGACATCGTCGAAGGGTTTCCGGTCGGTCACAAAGCCGTAATAGTATCCCCTCAGCTGCGGGACTATCCGGAAACCGGGCTGTCTGATCAGCCGGTGCTTTTCAAAGATAGGGATACTCCGGTTGTCGATGAAATCGAGTTGGCCTTGTTCGTACATGGCCAGGGCCGTGGTATTCTCGCTGACTATAACCATCTCGATTCTATCTATGGCGGGCTTCCCGAGAAAGAAACCGGGGTTTGCCTTGAGTCGAATCTCGTCTTCGTGACTCCATGATTCCAGCAAAAATGGTCCGTTTGTGACGATGGTGGATGGGTCGGTCCAGCGGGTGCCATTTTTTTCCACTATATCTCTTCGCTGGGGAAACGTAACTTCAAATGTGGTGATGGCCAAGAAATAAGGGGCGGTGTGCTTTAGCCGGACCTCGAGCGTCCAGTCATCCAATGCTCGAACACCTACAAGGTCACTGTCTGTGATCTTTCCCTGATTGTAGGGTTCGGCATTTAAGATGTCGTATAGGATGTAAGCATATTCAGAAGCAGTTGAGGGATTTAATAGTCGCTTCCAGGAATATTCAAAATCCTGGGCACGGACGCTTTTTCCATCACTCCACAGGACATCGTCTCTCAAACGAAAGATAATCTTTCTTCCATTGTCGTGAATCTCCCAGGATTTTGCCACCATGGGGGCTGGCCTGAGGTTGCGGTCGAACTCTGTGAGGCCAACCATGAGGTTGACGATGACGTTGAACGAGACTTGGTCCGTAGCCAGGGACCAGTCGAGGCTGGGAGGCTCCGTCCCGAGGTTGACTCGAAAGACTTTCTCTTGCGCCTGTTCAGAGGAAGGGGCACAGGACGATAGCGCTAGGAACAGGCAGAGTGCCAGCGTGGTGGCTCTGTATGGCAGATAAGGAGTCCGCAATGTTGAAGCAAAGAGAAAATAGTGCTAGGAAAACGTCTCTTTAACTAAACTATTACTATCTCAATATGGGAATTGGTTCAAGGCGTGACGATTTAAGGGAAAGGGGAATGTGATGGATCCAAAGGAGATTCTCAAGCAGTCCGTTGTAGTGGAAGGCCACCGAGATGTCTATGAGCTTCTCTATCGACGCTCGCTCGGGGAGCAGAGTCCCATCCGGGATGCGATTGCCCCCAGGCTGATACGTGATGGAATCAATCTTTGTGTCTATGCTATCAGCGGCGACTCCTATTCGCATTCGGACAATTCCGGGAGATTTCTGGAAACAGCGTTGGAAAACATCGATGTCTTTCTCGAGGAGGCTCCGAGATCAGAGGGGATGATTTCCCTTGTCAAAAACCGATCCGACTTGCCCGACAGGGTTCGTCCCGGCAATATCTCCTTTATCCTCCACTTCGAGGGCGCCAGACCGCTCCAGGGGAGCATTCACCAGCTCCGGAACTTCTATCGAATCGGTCTCCGTTCTATGCAGCTTACCTGGAACTTCCGTAACGAGTTGGGAGATGGTGTGTGGGAGCATCACACGAAGGGGAGGCTTACCCGCTTTGGCGTGGAGGTGGTCAAGGAGATGAACCGCCTGGGGATGGTGGTCGATCTCGCCCATCTCAACCGGGAGGGTTTTTTTCATGCCCTGGAGGTGGCCGAGGCACCGGCCATCGTCAGTCACGGCAACGCCTGTGGGATGCTGGATCACCCACGCAACTTTGCTGACGATCAGATCAAGGCGATCGCAGATCAGGGTGGTCTGATGGGCATTTTGGCCTTGCCTGCGCGGGTTGCGAAAAAAGATGCAACCCTGGAGGACCTGCTCAAGCACCTAGACCACATGATAAAGCTGATTGGGGTGGAGCATATTGCCTTGGGTCTCGATTTTGTGAAGTACGATGGCCCCAGAACGCTCAAAGATCAGCATCACCCAACAGAGAAGCCGGAGCTTCTCAAAGGTCTCGAAGAGGTCGAAGATTTGCCAAAACTCATCGAGGGGTTGATCCGCCACGGATATAAGGAAGAAGAGATCAAGCTTATCCTCGGAGGGAACTATCTCCGTGTCCTGAACAGGATCCTCCCGGAACAACCGGTCATCTGACAACGCTAACCTTGATTGGTCCTTCAGCGGGAAGGTCTCAGCTTGCCTGGGGGGAAACCGGCTTTCCGAACATTGTGTCGTAGGCCAGTCGTATGCGGCGCTTTTCCCCTTTGGCCAAATCGTAGATGTCGCACTCCGAGTACGGGTGGGAGTATACATGAAGGCTTACCGCGGCCTCCCCAAAGGAGGCGAGGTTTTCCACCTCGTGGATATCGGCTGGACCGTCGAGATACCCTCGTTCACCATTGACGGGCTCTTTTAATCTATCCAGGACCAGGGGCGCTTCAGAGAGCTCACGGTAATTGGTAATGCGTAGCGAGCCCCTCTCCACACGAGTCCAGCAGTATTCCCCTTCGTGCCCATGAATGGGTGCCCGTTGGCCAATTCCCCAGCATATTACCAACAGCTCGAATGTTTCATCTTTGTAGACGAGGTTGCGTGTGTAGCGGTCGGGCCGAAAACTAATGTAAGTCTCGAGCGAGTCCGGCTTGATCAGGGTCCCGCTGAGGTATCGATACACTTCGGACGGCCTGAATTCGGTTGCCGCAAAGGCTTGAAGCTCACTCAGAAAGTCCTCCATCGAGGAATAGATTGGCATTGCCGTCGAGACCTCTTATCTTGAAGAGTAGAGAGGGAACATCGAAGTCGTATGTGCCCTATTTATAGGCAGCCCTTACCAGGGCGTCAAGGTGAAAAAGACTCTATTGCCAAAAGTGTGGATTCATAGATAGCCGAGGGGGCCTGCCCCTCAGCGGGAGCCAATGGGCCTCTGCTTGTTTGTTTTCAGCTACCTAACCTAACCTTTTTACTTTCTGAGAAGGTTCAGTAACGGATGTCTCCCTTTTTCGGGTCAGACCCCCTTGGCACCAAACATTGAGTGTGGGTTCATAGATAGCCGAGGGAGCCTTCTCCTCAGCGGGAGCCAATGGGCCTCTGCTTGTCTGCTTCCAAGTACTTAACTTGACCTGCTTGCTCTCTCTGAGAACGTTTTGTATCGGATGTCTCCCTTTTCGGAGCAGACCCCCTCGGCACCAAGAGGCGGGCGTGGATTTCTGAGAGGGAGGAAGGCTGGAGGCCTGAGGAACAGGAACGATGAGGTTGGTTCAGGCCCTGACAATTGGAGAGACCACCCTAAGGGGTTGGAGGGGTGGCCCTCAAGGCACTGGCCTATTTTCTCTAGAAATCCTAAGGCGCGTGGTGGGAACCTTGATCTCTGTGGTCCTCTGTTCGGAAAGGAAGCCTTAGCACAACGTGGGTTCCAATGCCGGGCTCGCTCGTTATATGAAGGGTCCCGCCAAGAAAATCAACCAGCTGACGTGATACCGTCAATCCAAGTCCTAGGCCTGAGAACTTACGCTGGGAAGAACTATCTACCTGCTGAAATGGTTCGAACATAGTCTCGATCTCATTCCCAGGAAATCCTATTCCGCTATCTATAATCTCTAAAATGACACTCCCCTCATTCATGACCAAACTCCCTTTGATGGTAATTCGTCCCTGGAGAGTAAATTTGATGGCATTTTGGAAAAGGTTATGAAAGATCCGGGATACCTTTGATTGGTCGCTGAGAATTCGCATTTCGGTGGATGGTAATTCTATCGATAAATCGACTTCATTTTGCTTTAGGATCTCCTCATAGCATTTTACGCTCTCCTGAACTATGACTTTGACATCGAACTCTTCCAGCACCAGCGACATATCCCCAGTGTTGAGATAGGTCACCCAAAGGACATTATCAATGAGGTCGAGAAGATCTTTAGAATTTTTATAGACTTTTTCCATTACCTTCGTTTGCTTTTCTGTAAGGCTGCCGACCGCATGATCCAGAAGAAGGTTGACAAATCCCATAACCACACTGAGGGGCGTTCGTAGTTCATGGGAGATATTAGTCAGAAAATCCGATTTGATCTGCTTCAGATTTAGTCGAGCCCTCCTTCGATCCACGGCATTATTCACCTGAGAGAGTATGTGATTTACATCAAACGGTTTAGAAACATAGTCAAAGATCCCTAACCTTAAACCTTCCACGGCAGTATTGAGGGAGCCATAACCGGTAATAATAATGGCTTCAACATCCTGGTTCTGCTGTTTGACCTTCTCTAAAAGCCTGATGCCAGAGAGTCCAGGCATATTCAGGTCAACAGTTATGAGATCAATAGGAATCCGACTGAGGATCTCAAATGCCTGCGCACTCCTATCCGCCGTGTAGACATTATAATAGGGGCTCAGGATCATCTTTACAGATTCCCTTGGGCCGACCTCGTCATCCACAACAAGGATATTGGCTTTCTCAATCATTGGTAGTGGTCCAATTGCCCATATTATAAGGCAGAAATGAGCAATCTCCATGCCATCAAATGGAATAGTCTAACCAACTGAATTTACAAGAAGATTAAAACTAACTGAGGACAGGTACAGCAAAAACAGACAGAAGAAGAAGGGGAAGACCCTACTTATAGAGGAAGGTCAACCCCATAGACACAAGGGGTTGTGGTTTATAACACATGCAGGCGGTGAGCAAAATTGAGCCCTATTTGAACAGTTTTGTTAGACCAGAAGTCAAATCCCATCACTGATCTTAAGCTTTTCCATCTTATACCGTAATATCCTCCTACTCGTACCCAACAATGATGCAGCCTTAGTTTGGTTAAAACCAGACTTTTCCAGGGCCTTCAAAATAAGATCCTGCTCGAAATCATCAATGGCGTCACTCAGGGGACGCGAGCCCTTAAGTACCTCCTCTTTCAAGGAAGAGATCTGATCTCGATCACGGATATTATCGGGAAGATCCTCGAGAACAATAGTCTCCCGAGGTGTTAAGATCGTGAGGCGCTCGATCAGATTCTCAAGTTCCCGAACGTTACCAGGCCACGGATAGGACATAAAACAATCCACCACTTCAGGTGACAGGGTTTTAGGATCCATGGAGTTTTCCTGTGCTTTAACGCCAAGGAAATGATTGAGGAGTAATGGAATATCCTCTTTTTTCTCCCTCAGTGGTGGAAGGTGGATAGACACCACATTGAGCCGGTAAAAGAGATCGGCACGAAAGTCACCCGACTCGGCTAATTTGGGCAAATCCTTGTTACTTGCAGCTAACATCCGCACATCGACCTTGATCTCCTCCGCACCGCCTAGATGGGTAAAGGTTTCTGTTTCAACAGCTCTAAGAAGTTTCGCTTGTGTTCCTAAACTAAGCTCTCCGATCTCATCCAGAAAAAGAGTCCCGGCATTAGCTAACTCGAACTGCCCATCCTTTTTATGTATTGCGCCGGTGAAAGCCCCCCTTTCATGGCCAAAAAGTTCGCTCTCTATTAAAGAATCGGGAAGGGTAGCACAGTTTACCACGATGAAGGGTTTGTCACGACGAGAACTATTAAAGTGAATGGCACGGGCAATGAGCTCCTTTCCTGTCCCGCTCTCTCCGGTGATAAGCGCGGTGCTTTTCTTTTCTGCCACGAGACTTACGATTCTAAAAACCTTAAGCATACACTCAGATTTTCCCACTATGTTTTCAATGCCGAACTTCCGTCCCAACTCTTCCCTTAGGCGTCCCAGTTCTCTCGAAAGCTGAATTTTCTCAAGAGCACGGCCCACCCTGAGGCGTATTTCCGCCACATCAAAAGGTTTCGTCACGTAATCAAATGCCCCAAACTCCTTGGAAGTAAACGCTGTGCGGGCCGTATTTAAGGCCGTCAGCATGATAACTTGACCTTCAGGATGAATGGCCTTAATCTGCTTGAGTACACCAAGGCCGTCTATTCCAGGCATAAGGATATCGAGCAGGATAATCTCGGGTTTAGAGGCTTTAACACTATGGACGGCCTCATCACCAGACCCTGCCTCCAAGACACGGAAGTCTTTGCCAAAGACTAAGCGGATAGACTCTCTCACACCGGCTTCATCATCAATGATTAGCAATGATGGTTGATTCATATCTTTTCTTCTCTAACCTGCCAACTGATTTGTCGAAAGGACCATCTTGATCTGCACTTTCCCTTCATCATGATGGACCTCTATATCCCCTCCGCTTCTCTCGAGCAACATCTTAGCCAGAAGAATACGCAACGGCAAGGATTCCACCGTCAACTGAGGGACTGGACCCAGGTAATGGCTGAGGGGGGTCATCCCATTTCCTTCTCGGGCATAGGACAGGGTTACTTTTCCTTCCTTTTCCACGTTTATCATGATTTCGGTCATCGGTTTAATATGTGCCAGGGCCGTGAGCACAACATTTTTGAATACATAGCGGAGATGCGCTTGATCAACAAAAACTTCCTCTTCTTCTCCCCTTCTTTCCCATCGTATAGCAGTGTTCCTTTTACCCCACTCAGGAAAAATCTCCTCTAAGACGCTACGCAACTGGCCATAGAGAACGACCCTTTCCATGGTTGGATGATTAAACTTTGAAAAATCTAGCAAGGCCTCTAATAAAGCATCCATACGTTCAATATCGGAACCAACCATCTCCTGGTAGCGACTCCTAAAGGCGGCATCATTAAATTTTTCTTTGAGAAGTTGGGTAAAGGTTTTTATAGTAACCATTGGGTTTTTCAGCTCATGGGCCAGCTCGTGGATCAGAATCCTGAAATCGGCATAATGACCATTCTCAAGCTTGGGGACAATGGATGGTCTGTTTCCCTCCTTTGAGATAACACCAGAGGTATCCTTTTCTTCCTCCTCTTCAGAATGAACTCTTCGCCCGATCTCATCAGGCAAGGGAGTTTTTATCCATTCTTCGCTATCACCTAGAAGTAGGTCCTGGGCTTCTATGCAGTCTTTCCTATGGATCGCCAGAGTTTTTGCGATAACGGTCTCCAATTCTTTTACGTTTCCAAACCAGAGGTAATTACAAAGCCGCTCGATGGCATCAGGAGAAAAACCCACCTTTCCAAGATTAATACGCTCCCCATATTCCTGAGCCACTTGCGCAGCCAGAGAGGGCAAGTCGCCTTGCCTCGCCCTCAGAGGGGGAAGTCGAAGCGTCAGTGTTGCCAAACGGTAATAAAGAGTATCAAGAAACTCTCCATGATAAACCTTTTCTAATAAGTCTACTCTGGAGCTGGACAGAATCCACAGCTCCCTTCCCCTTTCTTCCTCTTTCACCAAAAAACGCAAGAGGGAGGCTTGGCCCGAAGGATGGAGGCCCTCCAGGCTATCAAAAAAAAGGGTGAGCCTCTCGAGTTGACCGCTCTCGTTCCGGGTCGACTGGTCGATCACTTGAAGCAGGGATTCCTCAGAAATCTCTGGAAGAAAGACCTGAATCCATGGTCCTGCCTTACTGTTTAACGAGTAGATTGCTCGGGCTACTCGCTCTTGCCCACATCCCATTTCCCCGAGAATGAGCAGTGGAAGCGAGGAAAGGGCAAACCTTCTCGCCAGGGCCGCAGTAGCCTCTGGGAGATATGGGAATTCAAGATAGCGGGTTGTCTTATCCTTTTCAGTACTGGAAAACCCTAGTGGCTGTTCTGAATATTGCCCGGCCTGTGCTAAAAGGAGTGCTACCTTTTCCTTTAACTCGTAGGGATTAAAAGGCTTTGCTAGAAAATCCGCTCTGGGATAGCTGTCCAGAAAGCTAACGGAGGACCTTGAATCAAGAAGAAATAGGACAGGGGAATAAAACCGTGAGGCAAATCGTAAGATAGATTGGACATCAGCCCCAAATCTTGAGGGAAGACCCAGGATTAAGAGGTCCACCTCCTTACTGGAAAAAGAAGAGTTCTGTTCTGAGAAGTGCGATGATTGGACAACTTCAAAATCTTGACCCAGAATTAGAGACAGTGTCTCTCGAACAGCTCTAGATTCATCAACTACCAAAATCCTTTTCATGGATCTGAGGGCTATCAATCGCTCTTCGATAATCTACTTGACTAGCAGGTAAATTGATATAAAAACTTGTCCCCACACCGACCTTACTCTCCACCGCCATATATCCGCCGTGTTCCTTGACGATCTGATGGGAAATGGAAAGACCAAGCCCGCTACCATCCTCTTTAGTCGTAAAAAAGGGATTGAAGATATTCTCCATATCCCCTTCAGGAATGCCAATGCCCGTATCTCGAACTTCGATTTGGATAAAACGCTCCCGGTTGTCCTTGAGAAACAGCCGGCTGGAGATCTCCACTACCCCTTTATTTTCTATGGACTGAATGGCGTTCAGGATGACGTTCATGGATACCTGCTTTAGCTGTTCCTTGTCAACTAAAATCTTCGGCAGACTAGCGGCAAGGCGGAGATTAACAGTAACGCCCTTTTCTTTCGCCTCGGTCGACAAGATCCTCGTTATGGCTTCGACAATCTCGTTGACGTCCCCTCGCGAAACTTTAGGGGTAGAGGGCCGCGCAAAGCTTAGTAGATCGTTGACAAGGCCACAGATGCGATCCACCTCTTTCAGGGCAATGGACTGAAAACTTTCACGAAACTCTATATCGGCGTAGCGTTCGGGTAAAAGCTGGGTAAAGGTTCGGATAGCCACTAAGGGATTGCGGATCTCGTGGGCAAGGCCGGCGGTCAGCATGCCCAACGAGGATAGCCGGTTCGCCCGGTGGATGATGCTCTGCGATTGCTTGAGGTTTTCGTAAAGCTGGGCATTATCTATCGCAATGGCCGCCTGGTTAGCCAGGGTGGAAAGCACCTCTAGCTCTTCCTCGGAATACATTTGCCTTCTATCCTTATGCCCTAGGTTTAATATCCCTTTCAGACTCTCTTTTGATATCAAAGGCAGGCTAACCTCGGCCTCGATTTCACCCATTCTCCTCACCAATTCCTTCTCCCCATACCCGTTATTTGCCATCTCTAGCTCTTCCCGTACCACGGCCTCCGACCTTCTCACGAACCTCCGGACCAACAGGTCATCTCTAGCAAGAGTGAACTCCTTTAACCGATCAGACACCAAGCCTAAACTTGCCCTGAGGCTGAATGTTCCTTTGACCTCATCGATCAGGAACAGCGATATCCTCCCAACACCCAGGGCCCTGCTTACTGTCTGTACAAGGTTCTGGCACAGTGTCTCAAGATCCACCACCGAGATCATTTCTCTGCTGGAGCGGAGCAAGATTTCTCGGTGATTGTACCGCTTTTTGAACAGGACGCGTTCGAGTGCCTCTTC
>JACZXR010000499.1 GCA_022571535.1 Deltaproteobacteria bacterium
TTTCCTGCGCAGCTCATACCGATGATGCCCAGGAACTCGCCTTGTTCCAACTTATGGCTGAAACCATGGAGCACGGGGGAGGATTAACCGAAGGAGTGATAGAGGTCTCTCACCTCCAGAATAATCATGGCCGTTTTATATTCAATTCCTCTTTGAGGTCAATCCCGGCAATCTTGAATGCCTCTCGGACCGAGTCGTAATCTCGGTCCGTTGCCGGGATGAATCCATCAATCTTATAGAGATCTCTTAACATCTTCTTGCCCGCCGGGTCCTTGCTTAGATCCAGGAAGATATTCACTATTTTTTTGGTGAGCCGTGGATCCAAATTGGCGCTAACAACGAGGTTGTCCGATGGGATGGGCTCAGAGTAGGCGATGGCCCGAATCTTTTTTTGCTCTTTGGGGTCCTTTAGATACTGAGTCCAGGCAGCATCCTTGCCGTCCGGAAAGTTGGCAAAGGTTGCCCCCGCATCGACCTTATGGTTCAGGACCGCCAGGACTGTGGCATCGTGTCCGCCCGAGAAAATAACTTTTTTAAAATCCTTGACTGGGTTGATGCCTTTTTCCTCAAACATCTTTCTGGGGAAGATGTGACCAGAAGTTGAAAGTGGATCGCCGAAGGCAAAGGTCTTGTTACGCAGGTCTTCCAAAGCCCCGATTCCGCTGTCGACATGGGTGATGATGGCTGCGTAATAGTAAGGCCTCCCTCTGCGATGAGATTTCAGCACCACCTTCACATTGGCCTCAGCCTTGGCCAGTACATAGGAAGCAGGAGTGAGGAAGGCGATGTCAAGTTTGTTGGCTCGAAGCGCTTCAACAACTCCTGTGTAGTCCGTAGCTACAAAGGACTGGATTTCGAGCCCGAGTTCCTTCTGCAGGATCAGCACGATCGGTTGTGCGTTCAGGGCAACCTGCTGGGCGTTCTCGGCTGGGACAAATCCCACCCGAAGGACACGGCGCTGCTCTTCGGCCTTGCTGCAGGTGATGGCCCCTAAAGGTAAGAGAAGGAGGAAGCCCAGCAGGAGCCATTTTTGGATCATGTCAGAGACCCGAATTCCTGAGCCCCAGTATAGGCGAAACGGCAGGCGGGATGCGCATGCCTTCTTAGCGATCCTTAATCTCCTGGAGAAGGCGCCGAGCCTTTTCCTTGTGATTTTGATCGTCGGAATAGTGGATTGGAAGGTCCTCGATAGATCTGAGGTATCGCCGGGCGAGATTCCATTTGCCCATGGCCACATAAGTTTTGGCCAATTCCAGGTGGTGGTTGATCACGTCGGGGTTGATAGAGAGGGCCTTTTTTAAATACTCTTCCGATTTCTCGAAGCTCCCCTTAGGGACAGAGCGCCACAGAATTGTCTGGGCCAGGAAGCGGCTCATCAGTCCTATTTCTGCCAGCCTTCTATTCCAGATACCTAGGATGTGGTAGGCAAACCCGTTCTGTGGGTCGAGGGCGATGGCCTTGTCGACTTCAGCTCGAATCTCATGGGCAAGATCGATCTGTTTGGAGACGGAGGACTCCATAGAGATCTTTCCCAAGGAGGCAGCTACGAAGAAATGACCCCATGCCCAAGCGGGGTTGGCCTTGACTGCCTTACGGGCGTACTGCTCAGAGATGAGATATTGTTCTAGCCTTTTGTCACTAAAATCAGGTGTAGACTCCGGGATCGCGTCGCCGAAATCGATATAGACTCGGGCTGTCTTAGCCAGCGCCTCGTGATTCTGAGGGTCTATATCGAGGACCTTTAAAAACACATCTAAAGCTTCTTTCGGCTTGAAGTCGGCATAAAGGGCATCGGCCATTTGGAGCAGCTGAGAGGTCTCAGACTCGTTATTCAGGCAATCCGGACATTCCATCCTCCCTCGTCCATTTAATGAGGCATTGGGTACGGACTCTGCCTCCTGGGCCAAGGCGAGGTTGAAACAAGATAAAGAGGCTAGGAAAAGAAAGATCAAAAGGGAAAAGGTGGGCAGATGGATAGTTCGGCTGTCTGAATGCGAAGTGTCTTTGCTCATTTAACATAGCAGAATAACACAAGATTACGGTGCTTGGAAGGTTCGCCCCTATCATCAGTGTAGGTTTTGGCCCCCGTCGACGTTGATAGTCTGACCGGTGATAAAATTGCTGTCATCGGATGATAAGAAAGCGACCGTGCCAACCAGGTCTTCGGGCAATTGATCCCTCTGGAAACATCGGCGGCGCCTTCGGTCCTCCCGCTGCTCCGGAGTCATGACTCCTTCCTGCTGCGGACTGGAGATGGTGAGACCAGGGGTAATGGCGTTCACGGAGATGTTGTCAGGGCCCAATTCTCGGGCCAGGGCCCTGGTAAAACCAATGACCCCAGCCTTGGAGGCTACATAATGGACAAAGAAGGGTGTCCCTCCAAGCACGGTTCCGGAAGAGATGTTGATAATCTTCCCCTTTCCCTGCTTTTTCATGGCCGGATGGACCGCCTGGGCACAGAGAAAGAGCCCCTTTAGATTGACCGCCATGACCTGGTCCCACTCACCTACAGGAATCTCCATGAAGGGTTTTTTCTTAAGGGCAGTATAGAGTCCGGCATTGTTGACCAGCACGTCAATGCGGCCGTAGCGTTTGAGGGTTGTGTCGGCCATATTGCGAGTCTTCTCGGGTGAGGTGACGTCCACAGCTACCGGCAGAGCATCCCCTCCCTCCTTTGTGATTTC
>JACZXR010000048.1 GCA_022571535.1 Deltaproteobacteria bacterium
GTGCGCAGCTCCGGATATATCAGGTGCCACGGACGGGCACAACGAGGAGGGATCGTCCTGTTGTCTCCTTTGACCGTCCTTGCATTCGAGGAATCGAGTGAATATAAGGAACGTCATTCTGTGTCGCTGGAGGGCCTTTCGACCGGCTCTCCGGATTGATTTGGGCGCTTGCTCCGCGTGGCCCCGCGTGTAGCCCAGAGAGCTCTTGATAATCGCGTAGGACATGGCTCTCCAGGCATGGTGATGCCCCGGAAACCCGTGTCGGATACGGATGTCAGACCTTTTCATTTTTAGGAATGAACTTCAGCGCTGTGCTGTTTTCATAACAGCAGTGACCGCAGCTTTTGGCCTGGCCGCATGCTCAACTGCTGGGGTCCCTACCCTGGCTTCCAAGGTAGCGGCAGAACGTATCCTCACACCGCCCGTTGGGGAGCAATCGAATTTGACTGAAATGCTCGCGAGGGGATCAAAAGTGTACGCTACATCCTGCCAGCCGTGCCACGGAGACCGGTATGGCAAGGGGAGCATTGGTAGGGCGCATCCCCACAACGAAAAGGGGCATACCTGGCACCATCCCGATGCTCAGCTGAAGGAATGGATTCTCCACGGCAAGCCAGGACCAGGATTGAGCGTTATGCCGGGGTTTACATACCTCATGGAAGATGATGTGGAGGCAATTTTAGGCTTCATCAAGACCTGGTGGACCGCAGAGCAGCGAGAGATGCAGGCAGACATATCAAGAAGATACAATCAAGCAATCAACAAAAAGAAGAAGGGGCTGTGATCGCCTATATGCTTGACCCGTATTTTGGATTGTCCGTTGCGTGTCTGGAGCCCGGAATGATCATGACCGTGTTAAAAAAATAGTGTGCTCTATGGCAGGATTTTGGCACGAAGCCCGGTTTTTCACATGGGAGCTCTTCAAGTTTATGACCCTGTTCGACATCGTGTGGGTCCCTGGGTTATTGCTTGCCGGCTTGCTCGCGTGTCGCTTTCGCTACCAGGCATGGAACTCCGTTCTGGCGAATCCCGGGCCTGGCCTAGCAGGGATATTCCGGGCTGTGGCAGCGGGGGTGTTTGGAAGCGTTGGGAGAAAGGAGAGCATAGGCGCGGTGGATGATCTCCTGAGTCGAGACGTCTCTCCAACCCAGTGTCTTGCCTTCTTGATTGCCAGCCGCAACATGACCATCCACTTCTGGGCCATCTTTGCCCTTTCTCTGGGTGCCGAGTTTGCTACCGGCCAAATCCTGGGTGCCCTGGTTATGATCGGTATCGTCACGGTGAGCCTCCGTTGCCTGAAGCTAAAAGCGCTCGAGGCACCGTCAAGAGAAAAGTTACAGGGCGTTGAGTCCGTCGAACACCGGGATCAGTATCCTGACGCGCGGTGCTACTTTCGACTGACGGTTGGTTGGCCATCGTCAAGTTCATTGGGCAAGAGATTCGACGATTTGCTCCGTCGCTTTCCGTGGGGATCGTGCTGGGGGGGGATTATCCTGGCTGCAGGCCTGCGCGGTTGGTGGGTAGTGTTTGCGGATGTTTTTGGACATGCTACGCTCTCCTCGGATCTGATCAATGCCCTCGTCGGTGCTGTGTTGGGCATAGCAGTCTCGTTATCTCCTGTCGGGAATCTCCCTGTGATTCACGCACTTTTCAAAACGGACGGGTTGGGTTACCCGGGCATTATCAGCTTTTGTCTGGCCAGCGCGATTCATCCAAGGGACATCAGGACTTATGTAAGGATTTTCGACCGTAGCCAGGCTCTGGTTCTGTCAGGGCTACTGTTCGGTGCAGCTGTTTTGGGCGGCCTCGGTTCCACATGGATCTACGCCGCTCTGGGCTTTCGCCCGAACCTCCCCCCCGTCAGGCTAGCAGGAAGTCTTATTAGAGCCCTTCTGGAAGCTCTGGGGTTTTAAAATGGAAGCGCTGGTCCGGAGATGAAAAGAGAACAGGAGATTTTTGTCGCTACAACTATGTGGGGTATAAGGGTCAGGGTTGCTGCTCAGCCACGAAGCGAAAGCTTACCTCCGTATGGTTGCCTGAGCGGATAAAGAGCAGGACGGGTGTGGCTATGTTAAAATCCTCAAACAGGATCTTTATTTTGCCTTTTACGGTGATTCTTTTTTCCTCTTGGGTGAGCTTGACCGGTACCCGGAGCTCCCTTTCCACTCCATGCAGCTTGAGCACTCCCCTGATCGTGAATTCCCATGCCTTTTCTGGGGACTGTGACTTCTTGACGTCCTCGATCCCAGTGCTGGTAAAGACGATTACAGGGAATTCCTCTACCTCCAGGTAATATTCCTGTATGTCCTCGTCCCTTAGTCCAATGTTGCTGTTATAACTGGCCGCATCGATAGTGATTCTCACCTGTCCCGTGCCCTGGAGGTCCTGGATATCACCGTTAGCCTCACCTTCGCGGACAGTAAATTTGCCATTGACGATTCCGAACGGATTGGGGACCTGCGTCAGAATCTGACTTTCTTGAGGCAGAAGCTTGAAGCGGATTACCTCTGCTGCCTCTGAGGCTAAAGACGAGGCCAGCGTAAGAAGCAGTATAAGGATGGAAGTTCGAAAGATTAACACAGTGGCGTCTTTACCCCGTACCACAGAACGTCCCGTGTGTGAGTGCGGGGATGAATGTTCTGGACTTTCCCGATGGGCCGCACCCCAAAGCCACGGACGTAAGTCCGTGGTACGGGGTTTACTCTAAATGAGTACGGAAAGTCAATACTGAGATCACTGGCAAATTGACGCAAGTCTTGGCAAAATAATGGGCAAATGTTTCGGGAACTAGCAATGAGGGAAAAGAGTTAACGTTGTTAAGGTCATAATTCTGGCTCTGGTTCTGCTCGTTAGGTGCCAGAGTTCGGGCCCAGCCTACGGTTGGGGAGGATATCTTTACCAGTTTGGCCAGAGATGGGAAGGTTAAGGGAGGCGTTAAAGCTCCAGTCACGCTGATTGAGTTTTCAAATTTCTAGTATAGTATAGGAGAAACCGGAACTTTGGTTCTTGTCTGTAATGAATAATAATTTTCGAATATTTTTTGCGCTTGTGCTCCTTGTCCTACTTGCCCCGTTCACGGTATCCGCTCAGGAACGGATTGTAATCAAGGAGGCGGATCTATTAAAAAATTTGAAGCTTATGCCCGAGGCCGAATCCCTGCCTGCCCCTTACTTCGCTTCAGTGACTCCTGAAGGAAAAAAGTTGAGTATCGATGATCTCAAGGGAAAGCTTGTGATCCTCAACTTCTGGGCCACCTGGTGCCCTCCCTGCCGCCTGGAGATGCCTTCAATGGAAAAGATTTACAGGGAATTTAAGGGAGAGGGCCTGGAGGTTGTGGCGATAAACTTCTTGGAAGGACCGGAGCCGATAAAACCGTTCCTAAAAGAAAATGACCTCACCTTTACGGTTCTCATGGATAGGGCTGGAGAGATATCTCAAAGCTACGGGGTCCATGCCCTTCCTGTGACCTTTTTGATTGGCCGGGGAGGAAACGTTCTTGCAAGGAGTATTGGATATAAAGACTGGCATAATAAGAAGACGCGGAAGTTTATCAGCTTATTGCTGAAGGATGAGGCGATTATCGATCAGAAGGTGAGGGTAGATGTAGAGAGAAGCTTCTGGCAAGGGGAGCAGTGGCGGCAGCCGCTGGTTTTAGGAAGCGCTGCGCTGATCCTCCTGATCGTTTCTTTTTCCTCCATTTGGATTTATAAGGCTTTTTTTGCAAAGAAATAAAGCTCCCCCTTCCCTTTTCCGACTGAACCCCATTGCGGTTTAAATTACCTTCCCATTGAGACCGCTTGCATAATTTTCCTGCCTACACAATAAGAGTGTATGGTGCCTCCCCCACGTAAATTTTTTTGTCGTGCTCGGAGGTCTGGTGGTCCCACACGGAATAGCTTGGTATATTCCGCATGGATGTTGTAACTCATGGCATCACGGGGGTTCTTGTTTCTCGCGCACTTCCGAGCGGGCACAATGCCTCCGTTATGGCGGCTGGTCTTATTGGCGCACTAGCTCCAGATTTGGACGCGGTTGCCAGGCTTTGGGATCCCATGGCGTCCATCACGGTCCATCGTGCCGCCACTCATTCCTTGATCGGTGGACTGGCTGTCGCTTTAGTAGTGGCCGGATCGGTGTGGGGGCTTTATCGGGAGAATTTTTTCCGACTCTTCTGTGTTGCCTACCTCGGCCTCCTGTCGCACATAGGAATGGATCTCCTTACATCTTTCGGGACGGCATTTTTGTGGCCCCTTAGCGGTCGGCGTTTCGGTTTGTCACTCCATTATGTCGTTGAGCCGATCATCACCACCTTTGCTCTCTTGTTCCTCATTGCCTCTTTTCGGTTAAGAGGCAGGAGGATCTCTTTGGCATTGAGTGGTTTTATAGGGATTGGGTTGTACGTGCTCGTTGCAGCGGCTCACCAGTCAATAGCATTTTCTCGCTGGCAGGGATTTATCGAGTCCCAGGGGATAAGGCCAAGCCGATCGGCTATCATCCCTTTGTTCCCTGGCCCTTTTCGTTGGCTTGGAGTGGCAGAAACAGAGAAGGCATTTTATCAAAAGCGCTTTTGGGTTTATGGATCAGCTATAGGACCTCCTCATCTCTTTTCCAAGACCAAGAATGAGGAAATTGCATCAGTGCAGCAGTTAAGAGAGGTGAAGCAGTTCTTGGATTTTGCCCGCTTCCCATGGCGCCGCGTAAGGACAGAGGGGTCTTTCCGGATCGTCGAATATCGAGATCTAGCCTTTGCCGATCACCCCCTGGGGTTTCTCGGCGGTCCTTTATCTCTTCAGATATGGGTGGATGAGTCGGGCGCCGTCAAAAAGGTGGAATTAGGCCACCTCTTCTGATGGAAGGAATGGTAATGTTGAAGTCCTTAGGCAGGGGCCGCACATTACCCTCTACGTCCGGCTTGACAGAGAGAGAAACAACCAGTAACTTCATTTCTGTGCTTACAAACCGTTTTTTGATTGTTTCCCTTATTTTATTTTTCTCCCTCTTTGGATTTCTTATCGCCTTTGCCGCTTGTCTCGTAGAAACCGAGGTCCAAGCGAAAAGCGCCAGGCAGATTCCGACTTCTATCTCGTGCTTGGATAATGAGGCGCATCCTTTTCTCTCCATGCTCTCTCATCCTGGACACAAGAGCAGCTCTTCACCAAAGATCGGAGAGAGACCAATAGTCGCTTATCACATGGCCTTCTTGTACGAAGGGACCTCTTATGGCATGGCTTTGCGGCGTTTAGGCCCTAAATTCCTTCCTCTTACTGTTCCAATCTACCAACTCAAGGCAGTTTATCTGATTTAGCCTGCTGCCTAAAGGCTCCCGCAGCTATCTATACTTTACGGAAATCGAACAATTCGAGGAAACCTCGGCTTGCATCGATGAGACTAGAATTTATTAAAGAAGTCAATGTCATGGACGCCAGAGACCCAGGGGCACAAGCGGGGTTAAAGCTGACACAAGTCAAGCTGAATCGCAGCGTGATCCGTATGCCCAACTCGGCTATCGTCATGGGGAATATTGAGACTTCAGATAGGTTGAAAGTAGGGGATAAGAAAGCGGAAGCGTCTTGGATAAAGCTCTGCTTTTAAGGACATTTCTAAGTCGTGAATCGGGCTCCCATAATCGGGCTTGAAAACGTAACCAGGGGCTGCCGCCCGGGCGAGCAGGTGTACCGTGCCTGAGGCGTTCACTATTGGGCCGATCCTGCTTCCGACCCGACCGGTGAGCGTTCTGCTGTCGCTGTTTCTCGCAATCTGGGTATCCGGACGAATTGCAAGGTACACCGGCCTTGAACAAGGCTGGATACAGGGCGTGGCGGAGACCAGTGCCTGGTTGGGGTTGATTGGCGCGCGGCTCGGGTTCGTTTTCGCCAACTGGAGCGCGTTTCGAGATGCGCCCTGGACCGCCCTCTACTTCTGGCAGCCAGGTTACCTGCCTTATGCTGGTGTGATGCTTGGAGTGGCCTATGCCTTCTGGCGCCTGAAGAAGAGACATCTTGCTGAGCGCATGGTCTACCTGCGGGCCCTGAGCGGTGGCTTTGTCACGGGTGCCCTGTTTCTCGGCGGTGTCCTGGTATCCATGGGCCTGCTGGCCAGCCCCGACATTCTGAGCAGAGGTGACAAGGTGCCGGATTTTACGCTGCAGACCTTAAACGGCGAGAAGGTAAGCTTTTCCAGTCTCAAAGGACGCGGTGTAGTGATCAATTTCTGGGCCACCTGGTGCCCGCCCTGCCGCCGCGAGATGCCGCTGTTGGATGCTGTACAAAAAGAGTATAGCCCGCGGGGGCTGTCCATCGTTGGGGTCGACCTCGATGAGCCTGCCGCTGCAGTCAGGAAGTATGTCGAGTCGATCGGCGTCACCTTCCCAATCTGGGTGGACGCGCCGCTATCGCAGTCCGGTTTTGACCGGACAAGGGAGCTGTACGACCGCTTCGGTGGTGTGGGCTTGCCCACCACTTTTTTTATATATCCGAACGGTACAATCCGTAGTGTGCATATCGGAGAGCTGAACCGCGCAACATTGCAGAACCGTGCCGAGGAAATCTTAACGGAGTGACTCCATTGATCTATCCCCGCTCAGGCCGTTTCCGGCACGTGCGCCAGGATCGTATGATGAGAAAGTTATGAGCCTGACTTTGGTAGTCATGCTTTTATTACTTGGCTGGGCCGATGCCAGTCTCGCCAATGAATGGAGGCCTCACACGAGCGTCTATTCTTACAGAGTCGAGCCGAGCGGCGCAAAAGCACCTCAGCAGAGCAAGACCGTTATCGGTCGATTTCAGGAGCACAAGGTGAGGGAAGGGGAGACCTTTCTCGATATTGCACGCCACTATCACCTCGGATACAAAGAGCTTCTCCAGGCTAATCCTGAGGTTGATCCGTGGGTTCCGCCTGTGAGCCTGAAGATTAAAATCCCCTCTGTTTGGATCCTTCCGCGTGGTTCGCGACAAGGACTTGTCCTCAACATCCCTGAAAGGAGGGTTTATTACTACCTTTCGGGGTCAAAGGTTATGACGTTTGCCCTGGGAATCGGGAGAGAGGGCCGGGACACGCCACCGGGAAAATATTGGATTGGAGGGAAACGGGTGAATCCCACCTGGTATGTGCCAATCGAGATCCAGAGAGAAATGGAATTTCCGCGGAAGGTGGTTCCACCTGGACCGGATAATCCGCTTGGCCGCTACTGGATGGGATTGTCCGCAACTGAGTACGGAATCCATGGAACAAATAATCCCTGGGCAGTAGGGCGCGACGTTACCCGTGGCTGCATTAGGCTATATCCAGAAGACATCGACTTTCTATTCCCCAGGGTTCCTCCAAAAACCCCGGTGGAAGTAATCTATCAATACACAAAAGTTGGCGAGAGAGATGGTAAGGCTTACTTTCAGGTCTACCGAACGAGGGGACGAAATGATCAGGCCTTACTCAATGCGCTCATTCGAGAGATCCGCTCCCTGAATTTGGTCGTGGACTTGCGTCGTGTGAGACAACTTCTGCGCGAATCCACGGATGGGGAGCTCATCCCCCTTGGCTCGCTAGATATGTGAGATTTATAAAAGGAGTCTTCTTCCCACCATTTCTGACAGATAGCACAGGGGTGCTTAATATACATGGCCATGAGCGATAGATTTGCCCAAACGTATGATAGTGATCTATTAGCGGCATCCCGGGCTAGTGCCGTGTAGGAGGGTCTATGAGAAATCAGTTGAAACTTAAGGTAGTCGTCTGGGCGACAACAGCCGCAATCGCTGCCGTACTTCTGTTATGGCCCAGCTCAAGCCAGGCGGGAGTAGAAGAAGAGATTGCTAAACTCCGTAAGGAGCTGGCTGAAATCAAGAAAGACATAGCGGAGATTAAAAGTATCCTAATCCTTCAAGGCCGTTCGCGGGCTCGGAGGCCGTCGAGGGTGACTGCCGAGGTGAGTGTCTCGGGTAAACCGAGCCTTGGACGGGAAGATGCTCCAGTCACGATGGTTGAGTTTTCCGACTACCAATGCCCATTTTGTAAACGCCATTTCTTAACTGTACTTCCAATCATCAAGAAAGAGTACATAGACACAGGCAAGGTGAGATACGTCTTTCGCGACTTCCCCATTGCCAGTCTTCACCCCCAGGCGAAGAAGGGTCACGAGGCGGCCTATTGCGCAAGGGAGCAAAACAAGTACTGGGAGATGCACGACACCCTCTTCGAGAACTCGAAAGATTTCTCTGTACCTGCGCTGAAACGGTATGCGCAGGGAATTGGACTCGATGGTGATAGATTTAATAATTGCCTGCAAAGCAGGAAGTACGCCAGCAGGATAGAGAAAGAAATAGCCGAGGGCACTAAGGCAGGGGTCCGCGGAACGCCGTCTTTTTTCATTGGCCCAAGCGGATCAGGAGGAAAGATCACCGGTACGATAGTGAGAGGGGCTCAGCCTCTAGCCAGGTTTAGGCGGGTCATCGAGAACGTATTAAGAGTTGCCGGCAAGGCCCAAACGTTGAAGCCAACACCTTGAATACCCCTCCTTGATCTTCGTTTTTGCCCGAAAGCACTGCACTTTTTGCAATAACGCCCTCCTTCCTGTTGACGCGGCATGGTTCTCTTGATAGGCTTCTTTCGTGATGCGACGGGGATCAAGGCTAAAGATCATCGTACTGGCTTCGGTTTCTCTCTTTGTCATGGGGTTTTGGTGTAACGCATCTGCTGTCCCCCCTGATAGGACGACTTCGGGTTCGGTCCTAGTTAGTTCCCACTCTCTCAGACCCGGGTATATTTGCTCGAAATCATTGTTCTTTAGATCTGGGTTTTCTATTGCTGTCGCGAAAACAGCTAATCTCTCCAACTCGGGGAATCCAAGGGCTGTTGGTGAATCCTTCGTATTCTCTCCCATCGATAGTCTGCGCATTCAACCTAATCCGTTATCTGGTCGGGACCATCCATTCTTTCCAAAAGTTTCACTCCAAATCCTGAATTCTGTTTTCATTCTGTGATCCTCACCTAAAAGTCAGTCGTTTCACTTAATAGTCGAGCGCCAAGGTTTTTCTGGCGGTTCTCGATTTCCGGCTCTCCGGAAAACGCGTGCCTTGCTTATGCGTCATGGGCGGGTTCTAAGGCGCGTGGACGTCGGGAAAGATCTAAGTGAGAAGGGGCTAATGAGTACAGCAAAATGGCGAAGAAGAAACAGAGGTCGTTTTACTGCCTATAAGCCAAACCGGTTGTTCTATGCGACGTGCGGCAGGGAACTCCACCTGAGGTTCGTTCACGTAAGAGGTGAGTCTTTTTGTTCCGGGATCCATGCAAAAGAGTTTTTCTGGGATCTAGATGAATCGTCCGTAAAGTTAGAGCCTGGAAATAGCCTTATAGGTGGATCTAACGGCTATTTCCAGATTGAGGCAGGGAGTGTGGTTTCCAGGGAAAAGAAAGAAGGACTTGAAGATGTATAAGTTTTTTAAAATCTCTCTGGTCTTCCTTTTTGTCGGATTAGTTTCAGATTCTCGGCCTGCCGCGGCTTTCTTCCACAGCCGGGAGCCGATTGTAGAAGTGGTCCTGACAGTATCCGAGTTTTATTTCAATCCCAGCAGGGTCACGGTTCCAGTAGGAAAGGTTAAGTTCACCATAATGAATGTAGGGAACTATTCTCATGGACTGGCCTTTGGCGGGGGCGGAATCTCCCAGAGGATTAGCCGGATTAACCCCGCCCGGAGTGCTACACTGACGGTCCGCTTTGCGGAGTCGGGCGAGGTGATCTTTTACTGCCCGCTCAAAGGCCACCGAAAGCGAGGGCAAGAAGGGATAGCTTTTGTCACCTCTGCGGAGGGGTCCGAGGGAAAGGGAAGCTAAAGGTTAAGGGGGGGCTCGAAGGCGGCGTTCACAGAGGGGTAAGTCATGGCAAGGTATAAAATGCTGGCGATTCTCATTGTTGT
>JACZXR010000500.1 GCA_022571535.1 Deltaproteobacteria bacterium
CCGACGATGTCGAGCACCAGCGTGTTGATGCGCGGCGCATGCTGGTCGCCCAGCACCTCTTTCGACCGCAGGGGCAGTTCTTCCTCGCGCAGCAGACCCGCGCGGATCGCGTCCGCGATGTCGTGGTTCAGGTATGCGATCGAGTCCGCCAACTTCACGATCTGCTCTCTCAGCGCCTCAGGGCTCTTTCCCTTGTTGTCTCGCACGACCAGGGCCGCAGCGTAAAGAAAAACCAAAACCTGGCCAAATGCCCTGGTCTTCATCTCCCTTACGACCTGAAGAGCCTCGCTCACCTTGTTAACCTTTATGAATTCCATTCTCGAAGGGAGGAGAGTCTCGTCGAGTATCCTGAAGTAATCTCCTTCCCAAAGCACAGGAGTGTATAGAGGGGAAACCTGTTGCATGACCGTTTAACGCAGAAGGTGGGTTGCCTTAAGGGCCACTTCAACCATCTTCTCCTCCGCCTCGAGAAAGCGGGGATGGCGAAAACCCATTCTCCCGTTCAAGCACTCATCGGAGACAGCAAGGATGGCCCCCGCCCTCTTCATGCTGACCTGAGCGACGGTGAGAAAGGCCGAGGTGACCATATCAATGGCAGAGATCCCCTGTTTCTCCAGCTCCTCGAGAAGCTCCGGGGTTTCTCGGAACAAGGCATCTGTGGTGAAGACCAAACCGAGATGAGCCCGTACCTTCAGGCTTTTGGCGGCCTCCATCAGCGCCCGGACAATCCTCGGGTGAGAGACCGTGGAGAAGTTTTTTGGGACATAGTACGGGGTCGTTCCATCACCCCGAATCGCCCCCGTTACAATGACAAGGTCACCGATCTTTACTTTCTTCTGCAAGGACCCGCAGCTACCGATTCGGATAAGGGTTTCAACGCCACCAGCGCACAGCAGCTCCGTGCTGATTGCCGTATCTGCCGCATAGCGCCCCCCGTTCCCGACCGTCAATCTCTTCCCATTGTAAGTCCCCGTGTACATTTCATAGTCCAGAAATGAGAAGCTTTTAGTGGGGTCCTTCAGGGCCTTGCGCAGCATCTCGCTGCGCTCTTTCGGACCGGGGATGAGGGCAATGGAACCAAGCGAGCCGGCCTTAAACCTTAGGAGGGAGAGCATCTTCTCCGGCGTAAAATGTGCTTCTTTACGCATCTCCTAACCCCATTCCAAAATTTTTGCCGGCTTGTATAGGCGGTTGACGTCTGATACGGCCGCACTGCTCGGGGGGGATCTCCTCCATCAAATGCTCCTTTTACTGCAGCTACACCGCCCGACCACAGGAGCCGCTATAACAGCAATCGAGGCGCGTTTCCAGCAATTTTCCTTCGTTCTCCGCGTTTTTCAGATCGGGGTTAGATGGCCTGGTAGATGAATTCAAAAAGGTCCTGAACCTTCAGCTGCTCCTGCTGGCAACTGGCAAAGCTCCGCAGGCACAGGCTGCTTGTGGTGACAAGAATTTCTCCCCCGCTCTCCTGCGCCTCACGTAGCCGATCTTCAGCATTCCACAGAGACATCTCCGGGAACGCCTCAGGGGCCCCACCTCCACCACCACAGCACCACGACCAACGCCTGTTCCGTGGCATCTCGACCAGCTCGACACCGGGAATAGACCGGAGGATAGTCCTGGGCGCTTCGTAGACATTGCAACCTCTACCCAGGTGGCAGGGATCATGATAGGTGACTTTTTTTCTTATGGATTTGGTAAACTTCAGTCGTCCCGCCCTCAGGAGCCCCTCTAGATACTCCACCCCGTGAAGGACCTCGATGCCCTTCATCTCCTCTGCAGGGTAATCCTGCCAAATCCGACGGCAACTCCCACAGGCAGTCACGATCTTCTTGATTCCACCCATCCCCACCATTCGGAGATTCCCCTCTTCCAATCTGTAATATTCCTTGCGAAAGCCAAGGTCCTTTGCATAGAGACCGCAGCACCCTTCCTCCTCGCCCATAATCACGAAGCGCTCTCCGGCCTGCTTCATCAACTTGGCTAGAGAGACCGCCCCGGGTCTGCCACTATCCCGATCCGCAGAGCAACCGGCAAATAGCAAAGTGGAAGCTTCATTCTTACCTAGCCTTGCTAAACCCAATCCCTTGGCCCACTGTCCCCGATCAGACCTCGGCTGAGACCACGGATTGTCGAAGAGCCTCAGCCCCTCCAAGATGGGCCGATGCGCATCGAGAGGCCCCTCTTTCTCAGTAATTTCCTCCCGCATGGCAACGGTAATATCCCAAGGACCGTAGCCATCGTTACGCACCCCACATATTTCCTGACACATAAGGCAGGTGGTGCAGGAGTATATGATTTCCTTGAGTTCAGGAGTGATGGAGTCCAGGCCGTGAAATACGCGCTGGGACATGAGCCAACGCGATTTTGGTGTAAAACGCTGAAAACGATAGTACTCATAGGGAGGACACTTGGATTTAAAACCAGGCTCGTCCTCCATTGGGTTGACCGGACCGTGGCCGTAACACGAGCCGCAGAGGACGCACCCTGCTCCTCTCTCATCGAGGCTCTTGTCATAGAGCCACCTCTTCACCCGTTCCAGCCCAAGCGGCTTTTCTGGCGTCTCTTTCATAACAGTAAGTTCTTTAAGGTTTAAACTTTATATCTGTTAATTATCTGCTGTCAACAACAAAACCTTCATCTCGCAACATAGGTGGGTAACCTCTCGCACATGACGG
>JACZXR010000501.1 GCA_022571535.1 Deltaproteobacteria bacterium
AGTAGCCCGCCGTTTCTGGGGACATCCCAATGACGGGATTCTAGTTAACGCCTATCGCAACCCCATTGAGTTGATGCTGGCTGTAGGAAGCTTTTGCGCCGGCGGCGTGTTGGAACGCTTTCCCAATCTCCGGGTGGCCTTCCTTGAGGGGAACTGCGGTTGGCTGCCCTGGGTTCTCTACCGATTGGACGAGCGCTGGGAGCTGCGGCATGATCTCGCCACCGAACCCCTTAGCCGGAAACCCAGTGATTACTTCTTGCGTCAGTGCTTTGTGTCCGTCGATGTGGAAGAAAACCTAGTCGTGGACGTGGTGCGGAGAATTGGAGACGAAAACATCGTAATCTCCACCGATTACCCCCACGCCGACTCACGATGGCCAAAAGCGATCGAAACTTTTCTCCAAATCGATGGGCTCAGCAACGTTTCTCGACGCAAGATGTTCTGGGACAACTGTGCAAGACTTTATAACATGACACCATGAATGGTTCAGAGGCGTGGCTTTCGATGAGTTTACTGCCCTATTAGGTTGGGGTCAGGCTTGCATAAGGATTCTGCTGAAAAACCCTCTACCGCTTTTTCCGGTTGTTTTTCTTAGGTCGTTGTCGGATAAGCCAGAGCTTGTAGCGGTGATCAACCTTCCACTCGACCATCTCACCGGGCTGTAAGTCAATGGCGGCAGCTAGCGGCAAGGGCATGTTCACATAGCACTGAACCATACCTTTCTTGCGCCGTATGGCTTGAACTTTTGTCAGATATTCCATGGTTCTAGTTTATCAAATAGATTTACAAATTCCACTAACTATGATATCTACACCGCATGAGTATCAAAACTGTACCTCCTCAAAGGAGTTTTTATCATAGCGCTTATCTCTGTCAGGATCTATTAGACCCTACTCATCGCTACCGGCTGTTTCGAGAAAAGATTCTGCCGACGCTGGAGAAGCTTCGTCCTCAGTTGGAGTCTTTATACTGCGAGGATAACGGACGTCCCGCTGTCGATCCTGTGATCTTGGCGGGGGTAACGCTGTTGCAATTTACGGAGAAGGTGCCAGATCGGGGTGCGGCCGAGCATATCGTGTTTCATCTAGGGTGGAAGTATGCCTTGGATTTGGAGCTAACCTATGGGGGTTTTCACCCTACGGTGTTAGTTTATTTTCGTGACCGGCTCGAGGAGCAAAAAGCCGAGCGGATGATCTTTGACGGGATAGTCAGGTTACTGGTGGAGCTGGGATTGGTGAAGAAAAAGGGCAAGCAGCGGCTCGATAGCACCCATATTGTGGGATACGTCAAAGCGATGAGCTGGTTGGAGTGCGCGATGGAGACGTTGCGGTTGGGGTTGAAGGATTTGAAAGCAGAAGTTGGGAGGAAAAAGCGGCCAGAGTTTTGGGAAAGACTCTGGGTGTCCTATGTGCAGAGCAAACTGGATTGGCGGTTAAGTAAGACTGAGCACGCCAGCCGCTATCGGCAGTGTGGGC
Organism: Deltaproteobacteria bacterium; assembly: GCA_022571535.1. Taxonomy (GTDB): domain Bacteria; phylum Desulfobacterota; class Binatia; order UBA9968; family CAXXLF01; genus JACZXR01. The sequence continues at coordinate 1,476 of JACZXR010000501.1, forward strand.
AAGACATGAGAGATCTGCTTGAGTGGATAGACAGAAATGATCCTAAGCTCAGTGAACGTGCGGCGGTGAAACTATTGCGGCGGGTCTTTGAGGAGCAGTTTGAGGTGGTCGAGGGAAAGCTTGAGCTCACCACCAAGCGGCCTTCTGGTGCGGTACAGAACCCGCATGATCCCGATGCCCATTACGCCGATAAGGGGACAAAGCAGTGGATAGGTTACAAAGTACACGTGGTGGAGAGTGTCGATCCACAACAGCCAATCAAGAAAAAAAGCGACCCCGCCGAGCATTTTATTATCGAGATTTTGACCACCGAGGCGGCCCAAGATGAGATGACGGGAATGGCTGAGGCGCTCAAACAAGAACACGCGCACCATGAGATAACACCCCAGACGATGTATGCGGATGCAGGGTACGTGACCGAGAACACATTGAGGGAAGCTGAACAAAACGGGATGGAGTTACTAGGGCCGACGCGTCCCGATCCTCACAAGGGAGCGTACAATACCGATGCGTTCCATGTTGATATCGACAAACGTCAGGCTATTTGCCCCCAGGGCAAGCTCAGCACACAGTGCAGCCGAATCAAAGATACCTATATGGGAACCGAGTACTACCGCATCGAGTGGGGTAATCAATGTGACAGCTGTCCAGTACAAAACCAGTGTACGCGTTCCAAGAGTGGACGGAGGACTTTGGTCGTGGGACTGCGCCACGATCTGGTAGAGAAGCGGCGCAAAGAAATGAGGGAGGCCGGGTTCTCAAAGAGCATGCATCCGCGAAACGGAGTTGAGGGGACCCACAGCGAACTGGTGCGCGGGCATGGCCTTAGACGGACGAAATATCGGGGACGAAGTCGAGTCAGTTTATCGCATTACCTGATGGGGGCAGCTTGCAACGTGAAACGATACCTAAATCTATTGGCATTCCAGATGCGCCAAACGGCTCTTAGCCCCGCTTAACGGTGCGCCATGAGCCAGTTTTGCAAGTTGTCGCCCATCAGTAGGTAAAAATTTCTCAATCGGTTAAATGACACTCGCATCGGTAGCATTTTTAACGCCGATCACAAACTAAATGAGGGGTTTTTCAGCGGAATCGATACCGATACTATTTGACACAAGACACCGTATTAGATACTTTCTGCTCAGAAGAGGTACAGAATAAGTTCACAATTGGTGGATGCCCTGCGTACAAACGCTAAAG
>JACZXR010000502.1 GCA_022571535.1 Deltaproteobacteria bacterium
AACAGAACTATATGTTGGTGCTTTACCCTATTCCGTTTCGGAATCGCAGCTACAGGAAATATTCTTGGCGCATGGGACTGTAGAATCATCTCGGGTGATTAAAGGCAGATTCACCGGTCAGTCGCGCGGGTTCGGGTTTGTAGAAATGAGTTCTCAAGCCGAGGCCGGTAAAGCGATCGACGCCCTGAATGACACTCAGGTTCAGGGGCGGACTATTGTCGTGAGAGAGGCCCGCCCGCAAATGATTCGGAAAATTCTCTGTCCAACCGATTTCTCAAGCCATTCGAAAGCTGGCATCGCCTACGCCATCTCTTTGGCCCAAGAGAACAGCGCTGAATTGTTATTCCTCCATGTAGACTCGCTAACAGCTTATCAGGTCTATCAACTAAGCTCACTAACGGCCTATCAGGGCTATCAACTGACACCCTTTCACCAGGGGAAACTTAAGAGAAGCCATGTTCCCGAGTTTTCGATTGCTAAGCTTCTGGCAGACAAAACATTTCAACTCGACCAGTTTGTTCGAGACAACTTTGGCAGTCAAATGATGCAACTTCGATGGCATGCAGAGATAAGCTTGGGAAAGGTTGCGAGTGAAATCGTCAGAGTAGCTGCCCAGAAAGACGTCGATCTTATCGTTGTGGCTAAGGAGAAAAGGGGAATTATGTCTCTATTCTCCCGCAGCATCTCAAAGTTTATAAGCCGAAGGGGGCACTGTCCTGTGGTTTCCATAAGGCATCCTTTGAAGGGTTCGTCCTGGCGGGGAAGGACCTGGCCAGCTTTTGGCAACGTTCCACAGGTTTCTTGAATTTCAACAAGAACACCCGAGATTGGCTGTTGCTCCAACTTCTTGATTTCGCTTGGAGGTGAAGATCCGGTGAGAATTGCACAGGTCGCTCCGCTGTATGAAAGTGTTCCCCCAAAATGCTACGGAGGTACCGAGCGGGTGGTTTCACACCTGACGGAAGAGCTCGTTCGGCAGGGCCACGACGTGACCCTCTTCGCCAGCGGGGATTCGGTGACCACGGCGCGTCTTGTTGCGCCGTGTCATCGCTCCCTCCGTTTGGACAAGTCCTGCATGGATCAGCTGACCTATCACGTGATTGAAATCGAGACCGTATTTCGCGACTCGTCCCGCTTTGACATCATACATTTCCACCACGATTATCTGCACTTCCCCCTGGCCAGGCGTGAGAGAACATCGGTGGTGACTACCTTGCACGGGCGGCTCGATATCCCAGAACTGGTTTCTCTGTTCCGGGAATTCTCCGAGATGCCCGTCGTTTCCATCTCCGATGCCCAGCACGAACCCCTGCCCTGGCTCAATTGGCAGGGGACGGTCTACCACGGGCTTCCGGCGAACATGTATTCCTTCCAGGAGGAACCCGGGAAGTACCTGGCCTTCCTTGGCCGTATCTGCCCGGAGAAACGGGTCGATACCGCCATCGAAATTGCCAAGCGGACGGGGATGGAACTCAAGATCGCGGCCAAGGTGGACAAAGTGGACCAAGAGTACTTCGCAGACATCATCCGGCCGCTGCTCGATCACCCGTTGATCGAGTACGTCGGGGAGATCGGAGAGGCGGAGAAGGATGCGTTTCTGGGAAACGCGTACGCACTTCTCTTTTCCATTGACTGGCCGGAACCATTCGGGTTGGTGATGATCGAGGCCATGGCCTGTGGCACGCCCATCATTGCGCGACGCCGAGGGTCTGTTCCCGAGGTGATGGAGGACGGTGTCACGGGGTTTATCTACGATACGGTCGAGGAGGCGGTCAAAGCCGTACAGGAGGTCGCGAGCCTTAGCCGGAAGGAGTGTCGCCGGGCCTTTGAGAAAAGGTTTACCGTGACACAGATGGCGCAAGGGTACCTGGCCATCTACGAGCGCCTTCTGGGGCGGCCGGTAAGAGTCGCCGCCTGAAGCGGATCGAGTGTCCATGGAAGACATCATCCGCATCAGAGACGAGTTTTACATTCTCGCGGCCTCAATCCACGCGGACAATCGGACGCGGGTCCTAAAACAGCCGGAAAGAGAAGCCCAAATGAGAAGAAGCGGTTAGCTGAAAGCCCGAGGTCACGGAGCTCCCCCCTCCACTCGTCTCTAAGGAGTTAAAGAAGCGCTGGTCTTACTTCATCAGAAAGGTGTACGAAACAGATCCTCTTGTCTGCCCCAAGTGCTCGGGTGAAATGCACATCATCAGTTTCATTATTCACGCCAAATGCAATTCAATAGCTAATTAATTGCGTTCTAGCGATCCAACACAGAGCAAAACCAAGCCCGGGCCCAGAACGGGTTCCAGCCCATTGAGAATTGATAATCATCTAGAAGGCTTCTCCATGAGGCTGTAAGGTTTGGTTTCAGACCAAGATTACAGGTCAAAGGAGGAACTGCTGATGAAACTCTATGGCGCAGTGGATCTACACTCAAACAACAGTGTAGTGGAGATCATTGATGAACAGGATCGAGTGGTGTACGAGAAGCGATTACCGAACGAGCTGCCATTCATTCTGAGTCAACTTTCTCCCTACCAATCTTCGATCCAGGGGATAGTAGTGGAATCGACCTTCAACTGGTACTGGTTGGTCGATGGGCTGATGGATGCTGGTTACACAGTCCATCTGGCCAACACCGCAGCTATCCAACAGTACGAGGGATTAAAATACACCGATGACCACT
>JACZXR010000503.1 GCA_022571535.1 Deltaproteobacteria bacterium
GCGCTCCCGATACATCCTTACCAGCCTATAGTTGAGTTTAGTGACACATGATGCCTTCTCTGTGGCTCAAAAGCGTAGATATTCGGCTTATTGAATATGTGTTCCAACTCACCTAGGCCATAGCCCCTTTATTTTACCGCAATTGTTATGCCAAGCTGTGGATGATCATGTAGAAGCATTGGTCGGTGCGTACTAAACCATGAATAATCAAGCAGTTAGATTCATTCGCTGAGATGTAAATGCAGCTGATTGACTGTAAACTTTGTTGACATCAGATGGGATCCGTGTCAGAAAAAGCTTCCAGCAAGAAACGGCCCGGGGTTATATGCGAAAGACCGTGGGAGCGGTTCATGATCACAAAAGCCAGCTTGGCGAAAGATTTCGCACTGAGCCGAAAATCAAGTTATATCGACCACGGGGTTTGAACCCCGTGCTCGACCAAAGGGAAGAGCTACCGCTTCTCCCCCCTGTGGAGTAATGGACCGCGACTCCACGGGGGATACCCCATCGGTTTTGTGCCCGCGGCAAGCCGCGGGGTTACCCAATAATCTACCGCTGGATGAATTCGGCATGGAAATTCACCTGCAGAACTGGCCTCAGATCTTTCGGAGCGGTCTGCCGGTCGGTTTCATCCCTTTAATTTTAAAGGTCTCAGCAGTATCTTTCTCGCCTTGATCCAAAAGCTTGTCGATGGCCTCCTCTCCCTTCAGACCTTCCATCTTGATCTTAAGGCGCAGGTTGTTGGCGCTGTCGGCATTGATAAGCGCCTGATCGAGGCTGATTTTCCCTTCCTTGTATAGCATGAACAGCGCTTGATCAAAGGTCTGGCATCCCTCTTGTATCCCCTGCTCCATTCCCTCCTTGAGGATATCGACTTCGCCCCTCCTTATGAGATCCTTGATCCGTGGCGTATCCATGAGAATCTCCAGAGCTGCTATGCGCTTGCCGTCTAGGGAAGGCATCAGGCGCTGAGAGATAATGGCGCGCAAATTCAGGGAGAGTTGAAGGTAAATCTGGGGATGGCGCTCCGTTGGGAAGAAGTTCAGGATCCGCTCGATTGCCTGATTGGCATTGTTGGAGTGGAGGGTCCCCAGGCACAGGTGGCCGGTCTCGGCAAAAATGATCGCCGCATCCATGGCTTCGGTATCGCGGATCTCACCGATGAGGATCACGTCCGGGGCCTGGCGCAGGGTGTTCTTCAGTGCGTTGGCATAAGAATACGTGTCAAAGCCAATTTCTCTCTGTGTCACAATAGACTTCTTGTGCTTATGGACGAATTCGATCGGATCCTCAACGGAGATGATATGACCACCCTCGTTGGAGTTCCGATGGTCAATCATGGCCGCCAGTGTTGTCGATTTGCCGCAGCCCGTGGCCCCGACGACGAGGACCAGACCCCTCTTAGTCATCGCGATATCCTTGATGATTGGCTGGAGACCCAGTTTATCGATGGTCACAATCTCAACCTTGATTTGACGGATGACCAAACCAACATTGCCCCTCTGGCGAAAAATGTTGACTCGGAACCTGCCCAGTTCCGGGTAGTAAAGAGCCAGGTTCATCTCCATGGTCTCTCCGAACTCCCGCCTCTGCTTTTCCTTCATGACAGAATTAGCCAGGGCCTCAATCTGTTCGTTCGTTAACGCCCCATCCCCAACAGGCTGGGTTGCGCCATTGATGCGGTACATCGGCGGGCTCTCCACCGTGAGGTAAAGATCCGAGGCTTCCCTCTCTACCATAACCTTGAGCAACTCTTGAATTTCCATAACAACCCTCCTGCCACTTAAGGGCAACGATAAGGTGCAACCCGTAAAGATGTCTTCCCGTTTAGTGCTGCCACTATCTCAAGGACCTTGCCTGACCGCCCATCCCCGCAGCCGCAAGGCCAAAGAGATTGGGGTTTGCGCTCTTGGACTGGGCCTCTTCCCTGGTCACAACGCCTTTCGAGGCCAAATCCGCTAGTGCCATGTCCATGGTCTGCATCCCGACCTTCTGGCTCACCTGCATGGTCCCCGGTAGCTGATGGGTCTTTCCCTCACGGATGAGGTTTCGAATCGCTACGGTTCCGGTCATAATCTCCACGGCCGCCACCCTACCCCCTGCCTTTTTCTTGAGCAGGGCCTGGGTGATGACCGCCTCGATGGACTCAGCAAACATTGTACGGATCTGGGCCTGCTGAGCCGGGGGAAAAACGTCAACGATCCTGTTCACCGTGTCGGGCGCACTGGAGGTGTGGATGGTCCCGAAAACCAAATGCCCGGTCTCGGCCGCAGTCAGCGCCAGCTGAATCGTCTCAAGGTCACGCATCTCCCCGACCAGTATAACATCAGGATCCTCTCGTAGGGCTGCCCTCAAGGCATTGGCAAAAGAATGGGTGTGAGGCCCAAGCTCTCTCTGGTTGACCAGACATTTTTTCGATTTGTGGACAAACTCAATAGGGTCCTCAATAGTGAGGATATGGCCTTCAAAGTCGTCATTGATAAAATCGATCATCGCTGCCAGGGTAGTGGATTTTCCCGAACCCGTCGGACCGGTAACCAGGATCAACCCTTTCTCTCTCTGACAGAGCTCCTTCATAATCGGCGGCATTCCCAACTGGTCCAGGCTTAGGATCGTTGTGGGAATGGTGCGGAAGACAGCGGCCTCCCCCTTCCGCTGCATGAACA
>JACZXR010000049.1 GCA_022571535.1 Deltaproteobacteria bacterium
TCTAAGGTGGGAAAACAGCACTGCTTGCAGTGCGGCCGCCCAATCACCTCACTTAGCAAGAGCCAAATTCTAGATCGAATCTCCCGCGCCCATCGAGGAAAAAATGTGACTATTCTCAGTCCACTTGTTAGGGGGAGAAAGGGGTTTCATAAGGAGGTTATCTTCGGCGCAAAAAAACTCGGTTACCTCAAGGCACGGATTGACGGAGTCATGGTGGATCTAAAATCCACCACGCTCGTTCATGGGTTGGAGCGGTATCGGGAGCACGACATTGATGTTGTGCTCGGCTCCGCCAAGGTCGGGGGGCGAGGGCTGGAGGGCATGGTGGATCGGGGGCTGCGCCTCGGGAACGGGGTGATCCATCTCCTCTCGGAGGCGGGGGAGCAGATCTATAACCAGCGTTTTTTTTGCCTGCGTTGCGGCATTGGCTATGAGCCTCTAGATCCCAGACTCTTCTCCTTCAACAGCCGGCAGGGATTGTGTTCTCAGTGCAACGGAATGGGCTATGAATGGGAGTTCGATCCCGATTTGATTTTTCCTGATCCCCGCCAGCCAATATCCGAATCTTTCACACTTCTCTGGTCTCCCCCATCTGGGAAGCAGCCCGAGCTGAAGCGGGGTTTGTCACGCCTTCTGCGTGAACTCAAGGAGGTGCACCGAATGGACGTTGGCACCCCTTTCCTGCGCCTTACAAAAAAGGAGAGGGAAATCGTTCTGGTTGGTAGAGCTAAGCCCCCTTCGTTCGTTGGCCTTGTCCCCTACTTGAAGAGACTTTGGCGGCAGGGAGAAAACGGTCTAGGCAAATATCTATCCGAGTTTATGAGCGAACACCCATGCGCCGCCTGCAAAGGGAGGAGACTCAATCAGCGCGCTCAGGCAGTCAAGGTCAATGGCAAGGCTATTTGGCAGATCACCTCGCTGTCGGTGAAAGAGGGGCTGGACTATTTCCGATCGCTTCGTGTGGCAGGCCCCGGCGGGCTTCGAGAGTCGGAGCGGGACCGGGCCATCACAGAGAGAGTCCTCAAGGAGATCCATCATCGGCTGGAATTCCTCTGCGAGGTCGGTCTTTCTTACCTGAACCTCGACCGCCGCGCCGACACCCTTTCCGGCGGAGAGGCGCAGCGTGTTCGTCTGGCTGCACAGCTCGGATCCAACCTGCGTGGCGTTTGTTACATCTTAGATGAGCCCACTATTGGACTTCACGCGCGTGACAACGGCATGTTGCTCCGCACCCTGGAGCGGCTGGTAAAGGCAGGGAATACGGTTCTGGTCGTTGAGCACGACGAGGCGACGATTAACTGCGCTGATCTTGTTGTGGATCTGGGACCAGGGGCAGGAGTCCACGGGGGAAGGGTAGTGGCAATCGGCACACCTAAAGAGATCAGGGAAAATTCAGACTCGCTCACAGGCGTTTTTCTCAGGGCGAGAAGAAGGAGAGTGCGGCCCGAACGTTTGGTTGCCAGTAACCCCTGGCTCATCATCCAGGGAGCGAGGGCGAATAACCTCAAGGGAATTAACGTTCGGATTCCTTTAGGCGCGTGGAGCTGTGTGACAGGGGTCTCGGGTTCTGGAAAGAGCACCTTGGTGAAGGAGGTCCTTTACAAAGGTCTCAAGGTAAAGCTGGGTCAACCTGCTGGCCGCCCTGGAGAGCACAAAGGAATTGTTGGCTGGGACCAGCTTCAGAGGGTTGTGGAGGTGGATCAGAGTCCAATAGGGAAAACGCCCCGGTCTATTCCCGCCTCTTACGTCGGCTTTCTGGATGAGATCCGCCGGCTATTCTCTCTTACCCCTGACTCCAGGGTGCGAGGGTATACCCCAAGCCGTTTCTCTTTCAATGTGCGTGGCGGGAGGTGCGAGGAGTGTGCAGGGCAAGGAAAGATCAAGAAGGAGATGAGTTTTCTGCCAGACGTCTTTATCGAGTGTGAGGTCTGCCGAGGCGATCGCTTCAACGAAGAGACCCTTGGCATTAGTTACAACAACAGAAACATGGCCGATGTTCTCAGAATGACCGTTGAAGAGGCAGTGGACCTCTTCCGTCCCTTCCCAAACATCTATCGACCGCTCAAGGTCCTCGAAGAGATCGGGATGGGCTACATGGCTCTTGGTCAGGCGAGCAATACCCTTTCCGGTGGGGAAGCTCAGCGTATAAAGCTCGCCTACGAACTAGGAAAGGAGTCACGCGGAAAGACCCTTTACGTCTTGGACGAGCCGACCACAGGTCTCCATTTTGCCGACGTCGAAAAGCTCATTCACAGTCTTCACCGCCTAGCAGAGGCGGGGAACACGGTGGTCACCATCGAGCACAATCTGGAGATCATCAAAGAAGCGGACTACCTCGTGGACCTCGGTCCAGAAGGAGGCGACGACGGAGGGTACCTTGTTGCCTCTGGGTCCCCGCTGGAAGTGGCTCAAAACGGCAAGCGTTCTTACACGGCCCTTTATTTACAAAACTATCTCAACGGAAACCCTGAGGACCGGTCATCCGTCAGGCCTCTCCACCTCTCTTCTTAATGGAGCGGTGAAAACGACGCGGGGACAACAATGGCGTTTTCTTGCTTGAGCAGGAGCTCCCTGGTCGGTGGGGGCCACCCCTGAATATTCTGACTCTCGACGCGTATGCGCGTCCTCTCAGCCATGTCTTTGTAAGGCCAAACATGAATGAACTGGTTAAGTGGACCGATAGCGCTATACCAGCAAGCGGCTAATGGTGAGAGCTTGGTGCGTTCTCCGATCACCTTTTGCCACCGCTCGAGGACGGTGGGCATGGCCCCCGGCATGTAAGTATAGGTTCGGATCTCGTAGATGTTGCCGAGTTTTTTTTCTTCCAGCGGCGGAGAGAACGGCGCAGGCTGGAGGATCTTGGTTTCCTGGGTAATGATGAACTCATGTGTCTTCGGTGGCCAATGCCCGGTCTTTCTTGCCTCTTCCCCTATTTTTGTACGTTCCTCGAAATCCTTGTAGGGCCAGACATGGATCACTTGATTCAGCGTGCCGACCTCGGAATGCCAGAGCGCGCCAAGCCTTGAAAATTTAACCCGGTACGTTAGTCCCTCGGCAAAGCGCTCCTCAAAGGACGGAGTGGTTCCTGGCTTTAGTAGATAGGTTCGCATCTCTACAATCATCTATTTTTTCCTCCCTTGGTCTGATTATCCTCTCCTTCCCATAGATCGATAATGGATTGCAAGAGGACAGCTGTCCTTTTTCAGTGCTCGAGATTATGGAGAGTTGGGCGGCTCCTTAAACGGTCAATCCAGGCACGGACGTTGGCAAGGTTTTGTGGCAATGAGATGCCAAGCTGCTCCAGTATCATAACTCTGGGGGCGAAGGAGATATCTGCGTAGGTAAAGCGGTCCACCAGGTAGTCGAATCTGCCTAGCGCATTCTCCACAAAGGCAAGGCTCTCGAGAATTCTCTGGCGGAATCCTTGAAGCTGTTCGGGTTCAAACTGCCGCCAGCCTTTGCCATGAATAAAGATGTTCTCTGCCGGACGCAGGAAATTGTTATCCCCGTAGTCCTCCCATTGGCGCACCTTGGCCCTGCGATGAGGGTCCGCATAGGTCAATGAGGCCTCCGGATAGCGCTCTTCGAGGTATTCGTTGATGATTGTGGAGTCGTATACCACGGTCTCTTCGTCTCTGATGGTAGGTACTTTACCCTCCGGGTTTATGGCCAAGTATTCGGGCCTTTTGTGTTCTCTCTCCCTGAGATTAACTAAGATCGGCTCCCAGGGGATCATTTTCTCCGCAAGTGCGATCCGCACTTTCTGGCACCAGGGTCAGGTCGGCCAGTGGTACATCTGAATCATCGCGATCCTCCATTTGAGTGGGATGTTACATTTTTTCGCGGTCTTGAACCAAGCTGTCGCCTTCTCTCCCACAGAATGTGCACAATTGCAACAGGGGTGGCGTTAGGCTATGAGTCTGTGGCCGGGAGTTAAGGTATAACCCTAATGAAAATTATAAACACAATGATCGAATTCGGGGTGTGACATGGAACTCAAGCAACTGGGAACGACCGGTGTGCAACTACCTGAGATTGGACTTGGAACATGGGCCTATAGCGGCGGTGTAAAGCCACTTCAAAAGGGCATATCGCTGGGCGCATTTCTTATCGATACAGCAGAAATATACGGCACAGAGGGGATTGTTGGGGAGGCGGTAAAGGGGCAGCGCGACCAGGTCTTTATTGCTACCAAGGTTTCAGCGAGTCACCTACGGTACGACGATGTGTTGAGGGCAGCCGAGGATAGCCTTAAGAGGCTCGGGACGGATTATATTGACTTCTATCAGGTCCATTGGCCGAACCGTAGTGTCCCCATTAGGGAAACGATGCGTGCCATGGAGGACTTGGTGGACATGGGAAGGGTTAAATTCATCGGCGTGAGTAACTTCTCGGCGAGGGATCTTCAGGAGGCTCAGGAATCCATGGTCAAGTACAGGGTTGTCTCCAATCAGGTTTTGTACAGCTTGGTTAACCGAGAGATAGAAGAAAATTTGCTGCCCTATTGTGAGAAGAACGACATCCTGGTGATTGCCTATAGCCCTTTGGCCAGGGGTGGGCTGACGACCAGGCCTCTTCTAAGACGCAGGCGTGCCATGAATGTGCTTCAGGAGATCGTCAAGGAGACCGGCAAGACCATGGCACAGGTATCTCTGAACTGGTGCATATCCAGACCGAATGTCATAGCCATCCCCAAATCAGATAGAGTGGATCGGGTGGCCGAAAACTGCCAGGCCTCCGGCTGGCGGCTGTCTGCCGAACAGGTGGAGGCCCTGAATGAGGCGTTTCAGTAGTCCAGTGGGTGTAAGAAGATTGCCGGTGATCAGAAGGTTGCTAGCGTGATGCTGTAATAGAAATACAGAAGATTTAAAAGCATGACCGTCGCCCCCCTAATCTCCCTGTCTCTTCAGCAAAGACTCGAGCAGTGTGCGGAGGGATACGTAAACATCCCGGTGGTGACCCACGTGAAAAATTTTCAAGGGACTCCTTCTCGCTCACCCGAAAGATGATGCGTTGCGCCTGGGCTTGTGGGACCGATATCCTGCAAACTCTCCGACTAACTCTGAAGCCGTGCAAGGATCTTTGCGAAGGGCATCGATGGCTGAACGGACAAACCTTTTAACCTCAGGTGGGAGCTTAGCGATCAGACGGGCAGCTTCAGAAGTGAAGCGCACGCGGAAACTTTTCAACGACCAATAACCTCTTCATAACAACCCCATTTCCCTGCACGAGCCTGGCGGATGATTTCTAAGAAGGTGTTTTTAGTCTTCGTATCGGAACATATTTATATCTCTCCAGCATTCGTCTTTAGCCTTTTTAACGGCCATTATAGTGACTATCCTTTACTCTGGGCAAGGTCATTTTATAAGATCGGCCGCTGAGCTTTTCATGCTAACTCTATTATGTATAGTCTTTTGCGCCCCTGGAAAAGGGTTTTTCGGGCCAAAGTGGGCCTGGTGAGAACAAACGCACTGGAATCCTACCCGTTTCAGTGGCTGGTTGACCCCTTGTCAGAGGAGCCATCCTAATATCGAGGAGGTGAGATGAAAGTCCTAAAAATTATTCCTGATCGCTGCACGGGCTGCATGCGTTGCGATCTGGCCTGCTCCTACGAGCAGACCGGCACGTTCCAGCCTTCCAAGTCTGTGATTCGGATCTCCTCGTTCGAAGGGCATACGAGCTACGCGCCTTACACGTGTCTGCAATGCGATGAGGCGTGGTGTCTCACGGCGTGCCCGGTTGAGGCGATTGGGATCTCTCCCGTAGGGGCAAAGGTTGTGGCCGATGACATCTGTGTCGGTTGTAAACTCTGCACCATTGCCTGCCCGTACGGGACGATGTTCTACGACATCGACACTCATAAGGCGGTAAAGTGTGATTTGTGTGGTGGAAAGCCTGCATGTGTGGAGGTTTGTCCGACCGAGGCAATCGTGTATGAAGATGCGGAACAGGCCGACTGGGTGGGGCCGTTTGCGGCCGAGCGCACAAAGGCGCCCGCCGGTCCGCTCGCGGGGGTGAGCTAGTCATGGCGCGGCATGTCATAATCGGTGCGGGGACCGCGGGCTGGAACGCAATTACGACACTGCGCGAGCTGGATAAGGGGGGTTCTGAAATCATTTTGGTTTCAGAAGAAGCGCCCTACTCTCGGATGGTGCTTCCCTATTACTTGGCGCAAAGCATCGGGGAATCCCATGTTTATACTGCAAGCTCGTCGCGGCTGGCTGAGCTTAAAGTCGAGACCCGGATCGGCCAACGGGCCGAGCAGATCGATTCGGCTGCGAAAAAGCTTGTTCTAGAAGGCGGTGGGGAGATTGAATACGACAACCTATTGATCGCTACGGGATCATCTCCCCTCAAGGCCCCGGTGCCTGGAGCAGATGGCGACAACGTCCATAGCTTCTGGACACTTTCCCAGGCGCAAACTGTCACTGCAGGCCTGCGTAAAGAAGCCCGCGTGGCTGTCATAGGGGCAGGATTTATCTCTTTTACCATCCTGAATGCTCTGGTGAACCGAGGCGCCATTCTTACGGTGGTTGAGCTTGAATCCAGGATATTACCGCGGATGGTTGATGAAACCGGAGCGACAATCGTCGAAAAATGGCTGGCAGAGCGTGGCGTGGTCGTAAGGACAGCTACGAAGCTTTCCGCAATTGAAGATAAAAATGGTGCCAAACTTTTAAAATTTGAAAATGGTCCCGATTTAGAAGCCGATCTAGTCATCATGGCTACTGGCATCAGACCCAACATCGAATGGACAAGGAGTTCAGGCATTGAGATTAACTCCGGAATCTTGGTCGACGATCACTGCAGGACAAACATCCCCAACATCTTTGCCGCGGGCGATATTGCTGAAGGCCCTGATATCGTGACTGGTAGGAAGGCGGTCCATGCCATCGAGCCGACCGCCATGCTGCACGGGCGCATCGCCGCTGCGAATATGGCCGGGGACGATACGGCCTTTGCGGGAAGTTTGCTGATGAACATCGTTGACGTTCTTGATCTTGAAATCGCAAGTTTTGGCGCCTGGGACGATCCGGAAGCCGAAGCCTTTGAGGCCGTCCAGCCCGACCGGCCCGCCTTCCGGAAGCTTCTTTTCCGCGGCGGGCGTGTCGTGGGCGCCGTCATATTGGGCAAAACACGCGACATCTGGACCACGAACGATGTCGGGATGCTCAAGGGCCTGGTCTATACCGGCGTGGATCTTTCCGATTGGAAAGACCATCTCCGGCATAATCCTTTTGACGTCAAACGCGCCTTCCTCGCTGCAGGAACCGCGGGGCAATTGCTTTCCAAAACGGTTTTGGGAAGGCCATCGGTTCCGGCGGGGGAGATTGCCATTTCATCTTAGCCAGGGGAGGCATTTTCTTGACCGATTCGATTTTCGCTTATGCAGGTCAGATTCTTCGTGTGGATCTTTCCTCGGGAAAAACATGGACCGAGCCCTTTGAAGCCGAAGACCGCCGCAAGTGGATCGGCGGCACGGGCCTGGGCGCTAAAATTCTTTGGAAGGAAGTGCCGCCCGAGGCGGGGTGGGACCATCCTGAAAACCGTTTGGTGATGGCCACAGGACCCCTTGCGGGCCTTCCCGTTTGGGGAACAGGCGGGCTCACGGTGGTCACCCGCGGCGCCTTGACCAACGGTGCGACCAACACCCAGGCAAACGGGTTCTTCGGCGCGAATCTTAAATGCTGCGGCTTCGACGCCATCGTCATCCAGGGCCAATCGCCGGAGTGGGTTTATCTTCATGTTCATAGCGACGGCGTTGAGCTGCGGGATGCTTCTTCCCTTTTAGGGAAAGACACCTGGCAGACCCAGCAGGCGCTTGAGGAGGTGACAGCGTTAAACGGTCATAACCTGAGCGTATACAGCATCGGCCCTGCTGGAGAAAACCTGGTGCGTTTTGCGGCGATTCAAGGAGATTACGGCCATGTCGCCAGTAAAAATGGCTGCGGCGCGGTCATGGGGAAAAAGAAGCTCAAAGCCGTCGCCATTGAACGAGGCAAGAAAGGAATCGCAGCGGCTCATCCTAGAGCGCTATACGCCGCGGCCGACGAGATCGCCCACAACCTGAAGACCGATGCCTCCACCCGCGGTCTTTACCTTTTTGGCACATTAGGCGGTGTCAGGAACCTCTATGGCATGGGTGCCCTGCCCATCCGAAACTACACGACCAATGTCTGGCCTGAAGATGTCGACACGAAAAAATGGGAGGGCAAAAACCTCCGCGAGGGATTTGACCACAGAGGGCACCAGTGCAGCGCGTGCGGCATGCACCATTGCCACATGCTTGTCATCGGCTCAGGTCGGCATAAGGGAGAAGTCGTCGATGAGCCCGAATACGAGGGCTGGTCCGGCGCAGGCTGGGCGATTGGGGCAACGGAGCCCAGCGAGGTAGCCTGGCTCAACGACCGTCTGGATCGGGCCTGTGTGGATGTGAACGAGTTCGGCTGGCTGTGCGGCTGGGTGATGGAATGCCAGCAAAAAGGATATCTATCTGATAAAGACCTTGGTTTTCGCCTTGAATGGGGCGACGTGGAAGGCGCCAACAGACTTTTGCAGATGATTTACCGGCGAGAGGGGCTGGGAGATTTGCTGGCCGAAGGGGTGAAGCGCGCGGCTGAAAAGCTTGGGGGTGAGGCCGCCGATTGCGCCATCTACACCGAAATTGGCAACACCCCCCGGGGACATGATCATCGCTCGCGCTGGGAGGAGATGCTCGACACTTGCACCGGTAGCGGAGGCACATTAGATACCGCTCCTCCTGTCCAGCCCACAGAGTTTGGCCTTCCCGCCCGGATTGAGCCTCAGGACCCGGAAGCCGTTCCCAAACAGGTGGGCGTGCTCCGAGGACGGAGAACTTTTGAAGATTCTTTGGGCGCCTGTGCTTTTACCACACGGGTTTCGATGCACGTCCTTTGCCGGTCGGTGGAAGCAGCCACGGGCTGGGATTTCAGGATGGAAGAAGCCATCCGGAACGGAAGGCGAACGGCCGCCCTATTGCGCGCGTTTAATCTTCGTTGTGGCATCGGCCCTGAACTTGAGAAGCCATCCAAACGCTATTGTTCAACCCCTGTTAATGGACCGGTTGCGGGTGTTTCGATTTCGGACCACTGGGAGAAGATGCTTGATATCTGGTACGAAACGGTTGGTTACGACCGAAAAACCGGAAGGCCCACGCCCGAAACCCTCCGTTCGCTTGAGCTCGAAGAGGTGATCGAATCCCTTTGGGGTGCTGAGGTGAAAACCTAGAGTCCGGAGGTTAAGGGCGTGCAAATGAGCGAGCCGGTTTTTAAAGTAAATGTGGAGTTGATGGCTTGGGCCACTGTGTTTGTGGGCGGCGACGGGAGCGACCGCAAGAATGCGGAAGTCGATGCCTTCTCCGGCGATACGGTGCGGGCGGTGCTCAAACGGCTGAGCGCCCGGCACCCTGATTTGGACAAGGCCCTTTGGCACGAGGGCACAGACTCTTTGAGCGAGCATTTAGAAATTGCTGTAAACGACGCCCTTTTGGGCATTCACCATACTCTGGAGAGCGAGGTGAAGGCAGGCGATACCATCCTCCTCATGGGGCAGTTCATGGGGGGGTAAGTGAGCGGAGGGTTAAATCTTGGGGTATGGCATTGGATTAATGGCTAGCTCGATAAGGATTGATTCAATGTAAACCCCGCCTCTTGAGACGGGCACAAAGCCGATGGGGTTTCCAAAGGGGAGAAGCGGCAGCTCTCCCCTTTGGTCGAACACGCGGATTCAAACACCGTGTTCGATATAACTTGATTCGATAAGACATATTACCCTTGTTTGTTCGATAGTTGTTTAACGCGGTCCCTTCGGCAATGAGCGGCGTCTTAACG
>JACZXR010000050.1 GCA_022571535.1 Deltaproteobacteria bacterium
CCGATGGGGTTTCCCCCGTGGAGTTGCGGTCCATTACTCCACAGGGGGGAGAAGCGGCAGCTCTCCCCTTTGGTCGAACACGGGGATTCAAACCCCGTGTTCGATATAACTTGATTTGGGGTTCACGCGCTCAGATCGAAAATCAGCCCACAGCTGACCGCACGCGGCCTGGACATCTTGCCCCCTCGACTGCCGCACATTAACTTGAAACCCCCTTCTCATGAGGAGGTCTTTAAAACCTTCAACCTCAGCCGGGGTGGGGGGTTGGTAGGGGCTGTCATGATACGGATTGAAGGGGATCAAATTAATCTTGCAGCGAATGCCTTTCAGCAGACTGGATAGCCTACTGGCATCTGCCGGTTCGTGGTTGATACCCTGAATGAGAATGTACTCAAAAGTGATCCTCTTTCGCCTCTGTAGGGGCAAGGCGCGGCAGCATTCAATGAGTTCAGCCAGGCTGTATTTACGATTGATAGGCATCAACCTGGAGCGCACCGCATCGGTTGTGGCATGGAGGGAAACGGCCAAATTCACCTTCGTATCTTCCATCAGTCTACGGATCTGTGGAACGAGACCCACTGTGGAAACAGTAATCCTGCGCGGAGAAAAGCCCAACCCACCGCGCGCGTCAGTCATGTCCTTGAGAGACTTCAGTGTCTGTTCGTAGTTTGCCAGCGGTTCTCCCATACCCATGAAAACCAGGTTCGTCAATTGCTTTCCGGCGCCCATGACCGCCTGGACCTCAATGATCTGGTCGAGGATTTCTGACGACTTTAAATTCCGTCTCAGCCCCATTTGAGCTGTGGCGCAGAAGGTGCAGCCCAAGCCGCACCCCGCCTGGGTCGAGAGACACAGGGTCAGACGGCCTCCTTCAGGAATCAACACCGTTTCGATGGAGTACCCATCGGCAAGACCGAAAAGGAATTTTTCTGTCCCATCCCGGGATCGACTTTTCAAGAGAACGGGAAGACGACTGATGGAAAACTCCCGCCCCATGGTGTCGCGAAGGGCAGTCGAAAGATTGGTCATCTCCGAGAAGGAGAATACCCCCCTTTGAAGCAACCAACGCCGAATCTGATCGGACCGATAAGAAGGCTCCTTGTGCTGGTCCAGCCAATCGATCAGCTCCTCCCGGCTTAGATCTTTAATGTTGGGCTTCACCTCGGAATCTCTACCCCTACTGTTTTCGAATGGTCCAAGGGCTGCTTTGGCCGGAACCGTCGCGCTCATAGATTATTGGGTAACCCCGCGGCTTGCCGCGGGCACAAAACCAATGGGGTTTCCAAAGGGGAGAAGCGGCAGCTCTTCCCTTTGGTCAACCACGGGGTTCAAACTCCGTGGTCGATATAACTTGATTCGTGTCACTTTGGCCAAGCTAACTCGAAGGTTCAAAGTGAAGCAATGCCCCCTTCTCCTGGCCGAGCGGACGTAATTACGCCCATTCAAAAAGAATCGATTCTGATCCATCGTCTCCCTATCTACCCTTCGCCTCCTGGATCATTCGGAGCACCTGATCGGTTGTGCGGACGCGGGACATGCGCGGGAAGATTAGCTCCATCAGCGTGTCGTGGGCGCGTTGGTCGTGAGAGGTAGCGCAGGCGTCACTTACGACGATTATATTGTAGTCCATGTCCCTGCCGGAGAAGACCGTGGATGCCACTCCCACATCGGTTGACCCTCCGGATATGATGACCGTATCGATGCCGCGCGTGCGTAGGGACAAATCCAGAGAGGTCTGGTAGAAGGCGCTCCAGCGAAATTTGGGGATGAAGTAGTCATCGGGTTGAGGGTCAAGCTCAGGGATGACATCCGAGCTGGGATCGCCACCGGTGACATGCATTGTGCCCTTCGTCACCACTCCGTCGGGCCATGGATTCAGGGAATTGTTGGTGTCGGTGAGAATTAAGGCTGACGTAGCAAGATCTGCGCGATGGTTGCCCTTAGCGAAGAAAATTGGAATCCCGGCCTCGCGTCCCGCTTTCATGAGACGCACAGCATTGTCCACCATCAGCTTTTTTTTTGCCTTGGCAGCTCCTTCGGCCGTGGAGGAGTAGCCTTTCAGGAGATCAAAAAAGAGGATAGCTGTCTTTTTTATTTCAATTTCACCGAGGGTCATTTGTTCTTTGTCTCCTTGGCTAACGGATTTTCAGTCCTTGTCTTTCCTTCTCTTGGGTCACTCGCCACCCTCCGTCGCTATACCATTCGATTTGGCGAAACAACCCATTAAGGATATGAACATCCTTCTCCTCCAGGCCGGCTCGGCCTAGGATGCGACGTATGGCTAGCAAGATGTGTTCGGGGTTCTGTGAATCCAGAAAGCCGATCTTTAGGAGAGAGCGTCTCATAATGTCAAAGAGGCGCTCGATGCTTTCCGCGGGGGCTCGGGAGATTGCCTCCCGCGGGGATCTTTTCAATGAGGCCAGGAATATTTCGTAGAGGCACACCATGACCGCTTGGGCCACATTCAGGGAAGCATAGTCCTGGTTTGTAGGGATTGTGATGAGCCATTGGCAGTATTTGAGATCACGGTTGCTCAGGCCATGATCTTCCGGGCCGAAGACGAGAGCGACCTGGCGTGAATCGGTGCGGATTGTAGAGACGATTTTGGGCGCAACTTCCCGGGGCAAACGGCTGTGACTGCGGTAAAGCCCGCTTCGACAAGTGGTTCCAACCACCAAACCGCAATCGGCTACTGCCTCGCGCAGTGTGTCGAATCTCCTCGCCCCCTGGAGTATCTCTCTGGCATGCACGGCCATTGCCCTGGCAGAAAAGCTGTGGATTCGCCCCTCACCGACAATGGCCAGATCTTTGAGTCCGCTGTTCATCATGGCCCGTGCGACGGAGCCGATATTTCCTGAGCCTTTGGGTTGTACCAGAACAATGCGGAGGTTCTTTAACATATTCTTACCGTCAGCTATCAGCGTTCAGCAATTGGCGGTCAGTCTCGAACACCCATCTACCCCATTCCGAACGGACATAACCTGTTTCGTAGAATCACGTCACGGTTATGCTGATCGAACTCCGTCCTGTAAGCAAAGTCGCGGTGCATAATGGAAGAGGAATCGTTGGTATGTTCAGCGCCAAAGATGTGGCCCAACTCATGGATCAGTGCCAAAACGTCCCATTCAATCTCGGAGTCTGGTCCCGGGTATAGGAACGGAGAGGAAACGGAAGTCACCATATAATTTCCTAACCCCAGATGGCAGTTGCCAATGCGATCCACTCTTGCCCTGCCATCCACATAGATATTCACGTTCTCCCCGGTAAAGCCGATGATGAGATCGTAATTCCCCGCCCTACCTTTTAAAGGGACCTCCTCTTTCAGCCTGGTGAGCAAAAGACGCGTTGAGGTGACCCCTGCCACCGATGGCCACGGGGCAATTTTATCCACGACGAAACGAACCCCGAACTCCCTTTCAAAATAGTCTGATGCCGCCTCGACCAGCCCCTCTACCGTTTGCGTCCAGCGGGGGTCTTCCCTGAGTTTGAGATCCCCCAGGGCCTTAACCCGCACGATCCTCAACCGAACCGGTGGAGGTGCCTCTATTAGGGCGCAGCCGGAAGCCAGCAGAAGACTACCGATGGAGCAGGCTATCCGTTGGGGCGTAATCATCGGTAAGTACAGGCACGTCGTCGGTGGGCATTCTGGCCTCGTAGTATGTGGCGTTGATCTCCTCAATGGGCTCAGGGAACAGGTCGCCTCCCAGAGAGGCAGCCCTCTTCACTATTTCACGGATATCTAATCGCTCTTTATTCTTGCTGGCTATAATGATGACGTTCTGTAACGTCCCGATGCTCGATTCGTCAGCACCGTTGGTCGCAAAGACGTAAATCTGAGGAAAGATTTTTCGCAGGGTCTTGATCAGGGAACGGACGATCTTGCTCCTCGACCCGATAATGGCCCCAATGACGTTAATCACCGTGACCCCATTTGTGGTGAGCTTTTGGTCTGCCATCTGAAAAAATTCTTGCGTGGTGAGGTGAAAAGGAATGGAATCGGCATGGTAGGCATCCAGCAGGATCAAGTCGTAGCGTTTTGGTGTCCGCCTCAAATAGAGACGGCCGTCCTGAGCATGAACGCGGAGGTTCTTTCCTTCCTGGACATAGAAGTATCTCTTTGCCACCTCAATAACCTCCGGGTCGATCTCGGCCACATCGATCTCCATAGTCGGAAACTTCTTCTGGTATATCTTTGAAATCGAGCCCCCTCCCAGTCCGATGATCAGCACCTTTCTCGTGTCCGGCCTCAAGGTCAATCCAAGTGAGAGAAAGCGTGAGTATCGAAGCCTCAGGAAAGTCGGGTCGTCCAAATTCATAGAGCTCTGCAAGGTGCGGTTAAAGTAGAGGTAGCGGGCCTTGTTGTCCTCTTCGACGCGGATGCGATGATAAAAGGAGTCCTTCACAAAGATAGTCTTGGCCCTCGCCCATCCTGTGAAGGCCAGGAATCCGGAAATAGCCACCAGCGAGAAGATGGTGAGCGTGCGCCAGGTATGGTGCAGGTTGGCTAAGGGCCACGAGAGAGCGCAGAGAAACATGAGTATTATCCCTAGAGAATGGATGATGTTGCTTACCCCGATAAGCGGTATGAGGTAAAAGGCGGTAAGCAGTGTCCCCATGATACTACCACAGGTCGATAGTGCATAGAGGGTTCCGGCAGTGCTCCCAACCTTGGATAAACTCGTGACGCTTAAGTGGACGGCGTAAGGAGAGACTGTGCCCAAGAAGACGCTCGGGGGCAAAAAGTAGATGGTACTGGCGACAAGAGGGCCCAGCCTGATTCCGAGATCGGCATTTGCAATCCAATGATTAACCGGCGGATAAACGAAGGGGAGAAAGAAGATCAGCACCCCCGGGATGAGGAGCAGTATTAGAAGTCCTCCAAAAGAGGGACTGCGGGCAGACAGCCAACCGCCCCAGTAATAGCCCAGGCTCAAGGCAGCCAAGACCACAGAAATTAGGCTTCCCCAGACAAATATGGAGTTACCGAAATACGGGGCAAGGACCCTGCTCCCGACAATCTCGAGACCCATGAGGACTGCACCGCTGACAAAAACGATGATATAGAGCAAAGGGCGGGTCATCTATTTTCTGTCTCAGCGATTTGCCGGTTACATTTCCCAGTCTTCATATTCTTCCTCTTCCGCTAAGTATACCGGCTCCAGCAGCTTTTCGGGTAATCCGTCGATGAACTGGGATGGGCGAGAAAGGACTGCGCCCGAGGAACGATCAAAGAAATTGATCGGGTAGGTAATAAAAAGGTTCTCCTTTGCCCGTGTCGCTGCAACATAAAGGAGCCTTCTTTCCTCTTCCAGATCCTCCTCTGTATGGATGTTATAAAACGAAGGGAACCTTCCCTCCAATGCCCATATGATAAAGACCGAATGCCACTCGAGCCCTTTAGCCGAGTGGATAGTGGATAGAACCAGAGGGCCTTCATCCGGATCAACCGCCAGCACCCCATCAACGCTATCCGTGGGCGGCTCCAGAGCCATATCGCTGAGCAGTCGTTCCAAGCTCCTGTAACGCTCGGTTATCTCCAGCAAATGTTCTAGGTCCCTTATCCGTTTGGGGTAGTCATCTGAATATTTGCGCTTCAGCAGGGGGAGATAGTACTGCATAAAATACTGAGCCTGCTCTGCCGGACGAGCCCTCTCCGAGCTGGCCTCTAAAACCTGTGCTAGAGTTCTCAAACCCAGTGCGACCTTGCCCTTTGCCTTATAAGACCGCAGCCTCTCCCATGGGACACTTCCCTCGTGCACCCAGTGGATGACCTTTTGACTCAGCTGCGGGCCGACTCCATCCAAAAGCGATAGGGCCCGACCCCAGGAAACGGAGTCCTGCGGATTGGATGAAATTCTGAGGTGGGCAAGGAGATCTTTGACATGGGCGGACTCCATGAACTTGAATCCACCCCGCTTCACAAAAGGGATGTCGCAGCGTCCCAGCTCGATCTCCAAGTCAAACGAATGAAAGCTGGAACGGAACAATACCGCAATTTCCCACAGCGGCACGCCTTCTTCCCTCAGTTCTAGCACCTTCTGGCGCACGAAGCGGGATTGCATCTGCTCATTTTCGGCTTGCACCAACAGTGGGCTATCCCCATGCCCCTTGCGGGTAAAGAGATTTTTCTCGTATCTCTCCTTTGCCCGGTGAATGATTTCATTGGTGAGGTTCAAGATGGGTTGCGTGCTGCGGTAGTTCTCCTCTAGGAAGATGAGTCTGGTCCCCGGAAAATCTTTCGGGAAATCCATGATGTTACGGAAATTTGCCCCGCGAAATGAGTAAATGCTCTGTGCATCGTCACCCACTACCATGACATTGTCGTGCGTGGCAGCTAAAAGGCGGATGATCTGGGCCTGGAGGCGATTCGTATCCTGGTACTCGTCGACCAGGATATAGCGATAACGCTCGGAGAGACTGCACCGCACCTCCTCATGACCGGCCAGGAGATCCTTGAGTTGAATCAGAAGGTCGTCGTAATCGAGCAAGGCCCTTTCCTTCTTATACTCCACATAACGTTCGTAAAGGCGCAGCAGGTCCTCGAGCGAATTATTTAGGTGGGGATAATCTCTCTCGATCAATTGTGAGAGGTTCCATTGCTTATTGATAGCCATGCTGTAGATCTCTGCGATGGTTTGTTTTCTGGGAAAACGCCTCTCCTTGCTGTTTAGACCCATCTCTGTGCGTATATGCTTGATCACATCCTCGTTGTCTGGCCGATCCATGATAGTGAAGGCTGCGGGAAGGGCAATATTGCGTCCGTACTGGCGCAGCACGATATTGGCGAAGGAGTGGAAAGTCCCGCCGGCCACCTTCTCACAACGATTGTCCATGAGGAGGCTTGCCCTTCTCAGCATCTCCTCGGCGGCCCGACGGGTAAAGGTCAGGAGCAAGATTGACCGAGGGTCGACTCTCATCTCCACCAGACGGGCTACACGGTAAACGAGAGTGCGGGTCTTTCCGGTCCCTGCCCCGGCAATCACCAGAAGGGGTCCGTCAATGGTCGTGACCGCCTGATGCTGTCCCTTGTTGAGTTCCCGCTGGTAATCGATTTCGGAGGGGCTTTGGGGAGGTGAAGCGCCGCTTTTCTTTAAAACATATTTCTTTGCCAAATCAGCCCTCTGTTTTTATGGACGTCCGAACCGCCCTATGCAAGGGCAAGGTTAACACAACCGTTATTAGGGTCAAAGATTTCCAAGTTGCAAATCTACGAACAAAGATTTAAACAAGGTACAATATCTTCCCCTGGGGGATGCTTCGACCGAACTCATTCAGCGTAAAAGTAAATCTCTCCTTATGTCTTTAGCACGCAAGCTTCAAGGTGTAATAGTTTCTCTCTTTATTTTCTTCCTCCCTGTGGGGACGATCCCCTCTTTTGCCCAGCAGAACTTAAACGGGGTCGTTGTCTCGGACAATCTTTTGGCCACCAGGGCCGGGATGGAGATCCTCGAGAAGGGAGGCAATGCAGTGGACGCCGCTGTGGCCACGGCCTTTGCCCTTGGGGTGGTCAACCCTGCCTCTTCGGGATTGGGAGGTGGGGGATTTATGGTGATCTATCAGGCCAAGGAAAAAAAGGCCCATACCTTGGATTTCCGGGAAATGGCCCCTAAGGCGGCAGTAGCCGATGCTTTTGTGCGAGAAGGGCGAGTCGTCCCCGAGCTCAGCAGGAGCGGGGTTCTGTCTATCGCCGTGCCCGGCGAGGTTGCCGGTCTCACGGAAGCCCTGAAGCGGTTTGGCAGTCTGCCGCTAGAGACCGTGATGTCGCCTGCGATCCGCTACGCTACGGAAGGCTTTCCCGTTCATCCTCAACTCTTTAATGCCGTGGAACGTCACCTCACCACCATCCGAAAACTCCCTAATTTTTCCCGGCTCTTTCTTAAGTCGGATGGGACTCCTTATAAGGAGGGGGAGACGATCCACCAGCCGGAATTGGGAGAGACGCTGAAGGCCATTGCCCGTAAAGGACCTCGAGTATTTTACGAAGGGTGGATCGCCCAGGCCATCGTGGGTCAACTTAAGAAGGCGGGGGGAGTTTTAACGCTTGAAGATCTAAAAGAGTATAAACCCGTTTGGAGGGAGCCGATCCTCGGTTCCTATCGTAACCGTCCGGTGATTACCATGCCGCCTCCCAGTTCGGGCGGGATCGCCCTGGTACAGATGCTTAACGTGCTGGAAGGCTACCAGCTCAATCAGTTCCGCCACAACTCAGCCCCTTATCTTCACCTTCTAACAGAGGTCATGAAACACGCTTTTGCCGATCGGGCCAAGTATTTGGGCGACCCGGATTTTGTTCAGGTCCCGATCAAGAGGCTGCTGTCGAAAGAATACGCATCCTGGATCCGCAACAGGATCTCCTCAGAGTACACCCATCCTGCCGGCTTTTATGGTCTTGCCCCGTTTAAACCGAAACAGGGAGGGACAACCCATTTTGGGGTGTTGGATGGGGAAGGCAATGCCGTTTCAAGCAGCTTGACCATCAATACTCGGTTTGGCGCGAAGGTCCTGGTCCGGGAGACAGGGGTTATCCTCAATAACGAGATAGATGATTTCTCCATCCGTTCCGGTTTCCCAAATGTCTATGGATTGGTAGGCGGCGAGGCCAACTCGATTCGGCCTAAGAAAAGGCCCTTGAGCAGCATGGCACCTACTATCATACTCCAGGAAGATCGTCCCATCCTGATCGTGGGGGCCTCAGGTGGGCCGCGCATCATAAGCGCCACCTTGCAGACCATTCTGAATGCGCTGGATTTTGGCATGCCTCTCAAAAAGGCGGTTGGATCCCCGCGCATCCATCACCAGTGGAAGCCGAATAAGCTTCTGGCAGAGAGGAAGATCTCCCGTGAGACGAGAAACTCTCTGGCGCGCAAGGGACACGCGATCAAGATCATGCCCTCCATCGGAGCAGTACAGGCCATCTTGGTTGACGGAGAAAAGGTCAGCGGAGAGGCAGACCCCAGAAAAACAAAGAAGCGCAGAGGGAAGTGACCCTCCCTTCTGCGCAACCTCGCTTTTGAGTGGTCCGGGGGGTCAGTGGAACTTTGGATCTGGGGCGGAATTTAAGGAGCAAAGGGATCCTTGAACATGATGGTCTGTTCTCGGCTGGGACCCACAGAGGCCAAGACCATTTTGGTCTCGAGGATCTCCTCCAATCGCCGAATGTATCTCTGTGCGTTGATGGGTAGATCGGCGAGTTTTCTTGCTGAAGAGAGGGGGGCGTCCCACCCATCCAGCTCTTCCCACACAGGCTTCGCATTCTTCATGACCCTCAGGCTGGAGGAGAAGTCGTGATAGATCTCACCCTCACAGCGGTAGGCCGTGCATATCTTGATTTTCTTGAAGCCGGTCAGGACGTCGAGTTTCGTCAGGGCTAGGCCTGTCATCCCATTGACGCGCACCCCGTGGCGCACCCCCACCGCATCCAGCCATCCGCAACGGCGGGGCCGTCCAGTAGTGGCCCCGTACTCGTCTCCCTCCTGCATGAGTTTTTCCCCCTCGGGACCCTTCAGCTCCGTGGGGAACGGACCACTTCCCACACGAGTGGTATAGGCCTTCGTAATACCCACGATCTGGTGAATGTATTGTGGCCCCACCCCAGTCCCGGTGCAGGCCTCGCCGATCACCGTATTGGAAGAAGTAACATAGGGATAGGTCCCGTGGTCCACGTCGAGTAGGGTTCCCTGCGCCCCCTCAAAGAGGACCCGTTTATTATCTTTGATGGCGCGCTCGAGGTAAATTCCCGTGTTGGTAACATACCTCTTAAGCCGTTCCCGGTAACTACAGTAAGTCTCATGGATCTCACTGAAGTCGAGGGTCTTCTCCTTTAGGATGGCCT
>JACZXR010000504.1 GCA_022571535.1 Deltaproteobacteria bacterium
TATCCAAGTTATATCGAACACGGGGTTTGAATCGCCGTGCTCGATCAAAGGGGAGAGCTACCGCTTCTCCACTTTGGAAACCCCATCGGCTTTGTGCCCGCCTCAGGAGGCGGGGTTTACATTAAATTTTGGCTCATGATAATGTTTTCGCCTAATTTTGTCGGCTGAGCAGCAACTGCCGAACCTTTCAAAGGGGGCTTCGCCATCCTGGACGGACTCCCCGATCAACTCCACCATCTGTGCTAGGTTGCTCCCCTACGCTCGATACAGGGACTCGAAAAGGCAGGGATAAGTACAATTGAATATTGGAGGGGATGTTAGAGTGTATTGAACTCTTTAGGGGAGAGGCCTGCTTGATCGATGACAATAGCCCTCAGGGTCCCAGCGGAATATCACGATTGCCGTGAATATGTACCGAGGTAAACCTACCTGCCAGCGGATGTCTTAAGTAATAAGCACTTCCTTTGATACGAACAATCTCAAAACCAGCTTTCTTTAACTTACGAAGGACTTCTCTGCCTTTGGTTGGCCGCAACTGAGCAGCCATCTTTACCTTCGAGCCCTCTTTGGCTTCGTCCTTGTCCTGAGATCCAGTGTAAGCGGCAGGAATACGCCTCCCTTGTCCGTCTTATCGCTTGCCGGGATCTCTTTCCCCTCTTCCAAGAGCACCTCAATCAATCCGGTTGCCAATTCTCTGAGATTACCGAGTGCTTCTTCTGCAGTATCGCCAAAATCCGCGGTGTGATTTAAGGTTGGTAGCCTGGCGGTGACCTGTTTAGTTTTGGAATCGGTCTCGAACTCCACCTGGTATGTGCACTGTAACATATTTAAAAAGATAATGGCTTAGGCACTTTATGTCAATCTTATCCCTCTGTGACTCGCAAGTCGTCTGGCCCCCTTTTGCGCAGAAGCCCACGAACAGCCTCAAAGGGGGCTTCGCTATCCTGGACGGACTCCCTGATCAACTCCAGCAACCGTGATAGCTTTCTCCCCTCGGCTTGGTACAGGGACTCGAAAAGCTCCAAACCCCCCAGGTACAGAATATAGTGAGCGATGACAGCATTGTTGACCTCTTGTTGGCTATAACCGCGGTACTGGTGCGTTGGCCGATCTCTAACCGCACGAGCCCAGTCCTCCTGACTGCGGGAAAAGATCTCCTGCCGGAGCTGGAGTTTCTCATCCTTCGGGAGATCCCCTCGAAAGAGATCCCTTAGGGAAGTTGCCACGCGATTAATAAAGGTAGAAAACTCAAGTTCCTCCTCCCAGGCCTGAACGGCCTGCAAATACTCAGGACTCTCCTCCCCGTAAAGATCACGGAAAAAAATAACCGCCGCTCGATTGCCGACAAAGTTTGCCAGACTCTCATTAAAATCCACGGCCCCACGCAGAAAGAGGGTATTGTGGAAGAGCTCGTGAAAGAGGACCTCGGCGAGCGTTACCTTGTCAAACTTCAAAAGGTGGGCCAGCAGGGGATCATCAAACCATCCCAGGGTACTGAAGGCCTGCACCGAACGGATGGTGGTGTCGTATCCCTGCCCCCGAAATCGATCAGCTTCCAGCCCTGCCTCTTCTTCGGAAAAAAAGCCTTTGTATGGGACCCGTCCTACAAAAAGAAACCACCAGGTGTAGGGATCGAGGTCGGTCTGCGGAACAGCCATTAAAACATAAGAGAGAACAGGTCGGTCCAGATAAGAATAAGTGGCATAGCTTCCCCCAACCTTCAACTGAAGCTTGTCACGACCATATTCACGGACTGCGAGGACCGTACGGAATTTTTGCTGGGTCTCCGGATCCAGATCGTGTCTCTCAAGAACCTGCTCGATGGACTCCCGCCTCCAGAGAATCTTGCCTTCTTCATAGGCAGCCCGAAGGATATAGATGGGGGAGCAACCAGAGAGCCATACCAGAGAGAGCAACAAAAAAGAGGGCAGGACTTTAAAATGGAATTGGAGAATTAAGAAAAGGCTAGTCTTGAAGCTTGACCCCGGGAACAGTCGTGTCAACTCTCAATTCCTCCCGTTCGTACTGGAGTTGGTAGAGGCGATAATAAATACCACGCTTCTCCAGCAATTCCGTATGAGACCCAATCTCTCGCACCTCCCCTTTGTGGAGGACAATGATCCGATCGACATGACGAATCGTGGATAGGCGATGGGCAATGACCAGACAGGTCCGATCCTTCATGATCTTCTCCAATGCATCCTGGATCAAAAGCTCTGTTTCGGTATCCACGCTGGAGGTGGCCTCATCCAGGACCAGGATCTCGGGTTCAAACACCAGCACTCTGGCCAGAGCCAACAGCTGGCGCTGACCCGCAGAAAAGTTGCTGCCCCGTTCCCTCACCCGCGCCCGGAACTCCCCAGGCAGCCGGCGAATGAAACGTTCTGCATTGGCGTTGCGAGCAGCTCGCTCCATACGTTCTAACGAGAAATTACGGTCTCCAAGGCTGAGATTCCACAGGATGTCTCCAGAGAAAAGAAAAACATCCTGGACAACGACACCGATGTGTCGTCTCAATGCCTGAAGGTCCCAATCTCGGACGTCCACCCCACTTACCAGGATCGAACCACGGTGGACGTCATAAAAGCGGCTCAGCAGTTTGATGGTGGTGCTCTTTCCCGAACCCGTTGCCCCCACGACAGCGACCTTCTCTCCGGGC
>JACZXR010000505.1 GCA_022571535.1 Deltaproteobacteria bacterium
AAAGAGAGAGAAGATTGGGTTAAGTAATGAAAACAGACAAGCAGAGGCCCATTGGCTCCCGCTGAGGGGCAGGCCCCCTCGGCTTCCTCCGAGCCCACACTTTTGGCAATAGAGCCCTTAAACTCTTGACTGTGAATTGTAGAGCTGTCTATAATCGCGCCCGTTGCGTGAGGGGAATTATTGGGTGAGGTCGTGTGTTCAACCTGGTTTTGCCAGAAACTCGAAATAAATATTAGGAGGTCAAAATGAACAGGATGTTTAGTTTGATGGCTGCAATTTTAGTGATGCTACTCTATGCAACCGAGGGGCCGGCAGCGGCTGGGTCTTTCTTTGAAGGAAAGACCATACGCTTTATTGCCTCATCTTCACCAGGAGGAGGAAATGATACTTACGTTCGCCTTTTTGCAAGGCATATGTCTAAGTACATCCCGGGAAACCCCAAAATGATCGTTCAAAACATGCCTGGGGCGGGCGGTGTGGTAGCCGCCAACTATCTTTACATTAAAGCCCCCAGGGACGGAACGGTCTGGAGCCAGATCAACTCAGGGGCTTGGAACTACCAGATAATCAAAAGCAAGCGCGCAAGATTTGATTTCAACAAGATCATTGCTATAGGTTTTGCCAATATTGAAAATGCCATCATGTATGTAAGGAAGGATCGCTTCGAGGGTCTGGATGATATTAGGCAGTCGGGGAAATTGGCCAAGGTAGGAGCAAGTGGAAGAAATTCAACCGGTTATGTCGTAGGCCATATCATTGAACAGATTATGGGTGTCAAATTATTTAATTATGTCCTGGGTTATCCGGGTGCCCGTCAATACAGCCTGGCTCTTCAACAAGGTGAGGTTGATGCATCAGGAAATACACTTGCTTCGTTTCTAGATCAGCTCGGAGAATTTTATAAAGAAGGGAAACTTGCCATAATGGTACAGTCAGGCACTTTAGAGAACAAAAGGGATCCGCGCTTTTCCGACGTCCCATTGATAAGTGAGCTAGCCAAAACACCTGCGGCCAAGAAACTTGCAAAGAACACTTTCCTGATGTCTCATTACATGCGTCCATTCTTTATGCCTCCTGGCGTGCCTAAAGATAGGGTTAAGATAATCCGTGATGCATTTTGGAAGGCCACGAAAGATCCAAAGCTTCTCAGTGAAGCCAAGAGACTCCACCGGGATGTAAGACCAGGCCGCGGTGAAAAGCTGCAGAAGATGTTGAAAAACAGCCTGTCGCCTTCACCTACTATGTATGAGGTCGTGAATTCAATTTATGGTGATAAATAATAAGGATTAAGCAATCCAGGGTATCAGGCTTTTTAGCAAAGTTTCAGGCCAGGGCAGGAGGGGTTGTGGCCAGGCAATGTGAAGAAGCTGGTCAAAGAGCCCGATGAGGAATAAGAAGGCCCCAAGGGTAAGAGATGTAGAAAGCAGCCACCCCTCCTTCGCCTGAAGCCTTAAATATAAAAACGAGAACACCGGGATGCTGATAAAAAATCCAAACAACCAGACCCCAAAAAAGAGCCCCCAAAGCCAGCCAAAATAGCTCATAGCTCTCCGGGCCACAATCCGATTGTCTAGGCTCCAATCTACCTGAAGGTCTCCTGTCTCCGTGTTCTTCACTTTTTCAGGTCTAGAGGCGTGGTAAAAATCCAGGGCTAACTGAGCCAGGGCAAGGGCAAATACCGGGATACCAATAAACCAAGGGAACAGTCCAGTTCCGAGCGGCCAATCTCTGGAGGTGAAAACAGCATAGAACGAGATAACTACGACAAAAACGGTAAAGAGTATTCCAGCTTGAAAGCGCATCCCTATCCCCCTGAGATTTTCCTCACCTTTTTCTCTTGGATGTGGCTGTACACAAGGGTTATCGCCGTGATAATTAAGATGCCCACAACTACGGGGCGCAAGAGCCAGCCTGCTCCGTCGTATGCCCTTACAGAAATAAAAAGATATCTCTCAATAAGACCTCCCAGCAGGAAGCCTAACAGGAGCGGCGGCCTTGGCCAGCCGCAACGTTTCATGAACCAGCCCAGGGTTCCGAAGGCAAGGACTGTAATGAGATCACCCATATCTGCCGATGCCTGATAGGCAGCGAGAAAAACTACAATCGTTATCATAGGTGCAAGAATATGAATTCGGACCGAACAGAGCTTGGCGAGTTGATTGGTGAACAATAACGCAATGGCAGTCGCCAGGATGTTGGCAAATGCCGTGCTCCATACAATAGTATAGGTAATACTCAGGTACTTCGTCAGCATTAAAGGCCCTGGTTGTAGTCCATGAATCATAAAAGCACCGATCAACAGCGCCATCGAAGCGCTGCCCGGAATTCCGAAGGCAAGGGTGGGCACGAGTGCCCCTCCTTGTTTGGCATTATTGGCGCTTTCGGGTGCGATGACTCCTTCGATATGGCCGGAGCCGAATTCCTGGGAATGCTTTGAAGTTTGTTTTGCATAACCATAGGCAACAAAAGGAGCCGTCTCGCCGCCTACGCCTGGAATGATTCCCACCACACATCCAATCGCAGAACAGCGCAAGACCAGCCACCAATGGTGCAAAGCGCTTCGGATTCCCTCCACTAAATCCGCCTTGATGGCCGTCCCGGGTCTTTCAACCTGGGCCAGCGCTTTGCCTTTGGTGGCTAAATCCAGGACGGTGGG
>JACZXR010000051.1 GCA_022571535.1 Deltaproteobacteria bacterium
TTTTCATAAATGCCTGCCACGATACTTTGTGAAATTAAGGTTTGACGTTGCTCTGGGCTAATGGGACTGAAAGACGAGTAGGGTGGCATCACCCATGCGCGCTCTACGACTTGCGGCGTGCCTTGTTCATCTAGGCAACTAATCAGGGCTTCACCCACAGCTAGCTCGGTGATGGCTTGCTCAACCTTAAATTCAGAGTTGGCACGGAAGGTATCCGCAGCCACCAAAAGAACCTTTTTGCCGTCCCGCCGATATTGATCGGCAAGCTTTCCGATCGCCGTTGTCTTTCCCACCCCATTCACCCCAATCATCATCACGACCCAGGGTCGCACCGACGCCCGAGGAGAAGTCTTAGCCATACCTGCCGGCTCCATCAGGATTCGCACAATCTCATGTTGCAAACAAGATAAGAACTCTCCAGGATTATCCTCCCAACCCTTGTGGAATTGTTCTCTCATTGCATCCAGGAGTTTCTGAGTTGCCTGGACTCCCACGTCGGCCGTAATCAGGATCTCCTCCATAGCCTTCATGACCTCTTCGTTCCCTCTTGACCGCTGGAAAAGATCCCTCAGCCGCTGGCCACATCCTTGCCGGGTCCGTGTAAGTCCTTCCCTTAAGCGCTGGAAAAATCCGTGGTCTTCCGCCACCATAATACTCCACCCATTGATCCAAGGGTCCAATGACCAATCATCCGTTCTGCTGAAATAAACGAGAGATCTGAGGGGTAGGGGTGCAAGACAGGGTGAACCTTTAGTTCATCCTTACCGAGACTACTTTGGAAACTCCTGGATCCTCCATGGTGATCCCGTAGAGGATCTCGGCAGCCTGCATAGTCATTTTATTGTGGGTGATAAGAACATATTGAGAGGACTGGCTCATTTCCCTGACCATCCCGAGGAATCGATCGATATTGGCATCATCCAAGGGAGCATCCACCTCATCGAGAAAGCAGAAAGGGCTCGGCTTCGTCAAGAAAATAGCAAAGAGGAGGCTCACGGCTGTGAGGGCCTTTTCTCCTCCAGAGAGCAGAGTAATAAACTGTAGTTTTTTTCCTGGGGGTTGAGCCACTATTTCAACGCCGGTCTCAAGATAATCACCTTCATCCGTCAAAACCAGCCGTGCCTTTCCACCCTGAAATAACTGTGCAAAGATCTCCTGGAATTTCTGGTTGATTTCGTCAAAGGTCTCTTTGAACCGAAGGCGGCAGAACCGATTGAGTTTCGAGATGGTTTGCTGAAGATCGGCCATGGACTTTTCCAAGTCTTGCTTCTGCTGGCTTAAAAATTGGTATCTTTCATTAAGGTCTTCAAATTCGCCTATTGCCGTCAGGTTCACTTCTCCCATCCGCTCCAGCCGGCCCCTGAGCTCTTCAATCTCATCCGACAGATTCTCACGGGAAATTCCCTCATCGATTCCCTCAAGCGAGACCCCTAAGAGATCCACAGCGTACTTTTCCCGGATATTTTCCACGAGATACTGCAGGCTCAGCTTCTTCTCCGACAGGAGAAGTT
Organism: Deltaproteobacteria bacterium; assembly: GCA_022571535.1. Lineage (GTDB taxonomy): Bacteria > Desulfobacterota > Binatia > UBA9968 > CAXXLF01 > JACZXR01. Next base: position 1,512 of record JACZXR010000051.1, read on the forward strand.
GGAGACGGCTTTTCTCTTCCTGTGAAGCCTCTACCAGAGGACGAATCTCCTTGATGGCCTCTTCCATCTCGGCCAAGCGACGCGAAATGTCCCGCTGTTTTCGACGTTCCCCTTCTAATTTCCCTTCCAGTTCCCTTAGTGCAAACTTGCCTTCCTCTAGCGCCTTCTCGGCGAGCAGAGCCGTCTCTTTAATCCATGCGCATTTCTGGTCCAACCCAGCGATTTGAGATTCTCGGGACCGGATTCGCTCCGACAGATCGTCCTGGAGGTCTATGCGATTTTCCAGATTCAGCCGGGCGTTCTCCTTTCTCTCACTCAGCGCGGCTGCCCGAATGCGAGACTCGATAACCTGAGACTCGACAACCTTTATTTCCTCACCAAGGCGGGATAGGGCCTCCTCCTTTTCCGCCAGGTCCCTGCTTTTCTCCGCATGCACCCGGAGCAGGTCCTCGATCTCCGTCTTGCACTCCAGAATCCTCCTCTCTAAGGACCCGAGGCCATCTGACAAATCCTCTTGCTCCTGTGCTAGTCCTTGCAGGGCTTCCTCCAAACGGGCCACTTCCTGATCTGCCTGATGAAGCCCCAACTCCAACTGGACGCGCTCGAGTTCGAGACGATGATCTTCTTCCATGAGGAGAGACCTTCTCGCCTCGCAGTTTTCAAGCTGTTTCTTGGCAGCTTCCGTGTGCCTCTCTTTTTCCTGCACCTTCGCCTCAAACTCTGACAGCCGATTCTCTAACTCTTTCACCCGGCGTTTTCGAGAAAGAAGGTTCCCTTCGAGGCTCTCCACACTTCCTCCCGTTATCACTCCCATCGAATCGATGACCTCTCCCTCAGGAGTAACCAGAGTATTGTTGAATCCATTGCGATTCCAAAGCTCCAAACCCGATTTCAAGTCCCGCACCACGGCCACATCTCCCAAAAGATATTCGGCGATCTCACCATAACCTTCCTTGACAGAGACGACATCCAATAGCGGGGCTAGAACTTCGGGCTCAGTTAAATTAAGGGATCGGCGCGCCCGTGGAGATAACCTGCGAGGAATGAAGCTCCCGCGACCTGCGGACTCATGCTTAAGATACTCGATGGCCTCAAGACCCGCTTCGTGACCTTGCACAATGATATACTGGAGACGATCTCCCAATACAGCCGTCAGGGCTTTCTCGAAAGGCTCTGGAGCTTCAATCATGTCAGCCACGAGACCATGAACCCCTCCGAACACGGCCTCCTTCTGCCTTTTAAACATGATAGTCCGAACCCCTTCTTGGCACCCTTCATAGGTCCTCTGCAGGGCCTCTAGAGAAACGAGGTCGGACCGAGCCCCTTGCCATTGTTCCTTTGAGGACACGAGCTCTTTCTCGTGCTCCTCTCTGACAATGCCCCATTCCTTGAGTCTATCGGTAGCTTCCCTTATCTCTCCCTTAACCCCTCTCGCCCGAGCGAGGCAAATGTCTAAAGCCCCACTCATCTCCTCCCTTTTTTGCTTCCAGGTATCTAATGAGTGCACGGTCTCGTTTTGTTCCTTTTGTTTCTTTGATAGCTCTCTTTCGATTTCCTCACGCCGTTTCTCAGAATCGAGCCGTTCATTTTTTAAGTGGGATACACGGCTCAACGTCTCGATGAGAATCTCTTTATCCCGTTCGAACTCTGACTGAGCACCCCGAATCTGGAGATCAATGCCCTCCAACTCCTTTTCCTTGCCCTGCAAGTAGGACCCCTCAAAGAGAGAAAGCTGAAGAATCTCCTCCCCGGCCTTTTTAAGACCCTCTATTTCAACGAGGAGCGTCTGGAGCTTCCCCTGCGTTTCCGAAATATCGGCCTGGGCCTTTTCCCGATTATCCCTTAGCTCAACCTGATCCCTTTTAAAGAAATCTATCTTTTGCTCCTCACCTTGAATCTGCACTCGGTGCTGATAGGCAGTCTCCTGCAACAAACCGATTTCCCTTTCTCCCTCTAAAAGTGCCCGTCTAGCTTCCTCGCCCTCTGCCTCCTTGGAATGAAGTGAGACAAGATGTTGGACGGAGTGGTCTTCGACCGTTCGCAGATTCTCCCCACACCTGGAGATTTCCCCTTCCAGGTCCTTTCGCTGCAAGATTGCCGAGAGAAGTTCTTTATCCTTGAGTTCTCCCCTAAGGGACTTATATCGCTCCGCCTTCCTGGCTTGTAACTCCATGCTGCGGATCTGCCGCTCGATCTCCTTAACAATATCGTTCACCCGAAGCAGATTCTGGTGCGTCCGCTCTAGTTTTCGTTCTGCCGCTAACTTACGGCTCCTGAACTTGCTTGTGCCTGCCGCCTCTTCAATAAGGGATCTACGCTCCTCAGGCTTAGTGTTAACCATCTCCTCAACACGCCCCTGCTCCACAATGGAGTATGCTTTGTTCCCTAGCCCCGTTCCAAGGAAGAGTTCGATAATATCTTTGAGGCGGCAAGGAACCTTGTTTATCGAATACTCTGATTCTCCTGAACGAAAGAGCCTTCGGGTTACCACAATTTCGCTAAAGCCGCTGTATTCCGCCGGACCTCTTCCGTCCTCATTCTCAAAAACCAAGGAAACCTCTGCCATCCCCGTTGGCGCGTGGGTCTCGCTGCCGTTGAAGAGGACATCCTCCATGAGATGGCCACGGAGGTGGTGAGCACTCTGCTCCCCCATAACCCATCGCAACGCATCAACAATGTTAGATTTGCCGCAACCATTTGGCCCCACAAGGGCCGTTACCCCTGAGGTAAACTGGAGGACCGTCCTGTCTGCGAAGGACTTAAAACCGATCAATTCCAGGCTTTTAAGTCGCATGGCCTAGCTTGCTATTGGCTAATCCCCAAAAAAAAGGGTCATTAGAAAAAGGCGAGTTAACTAATAATATTTCACAGGCGAAGATGGGTGTCAAGACTAAAATACAAGATACAGCGCTCCTTCAAAGATTCACCACAATATCTTGAATTTGGAAAGACAAAACTATATTTCTAAAAGTTCCGTGTTCCAGTAGGAGGTATCCGCCATGCTGAGAAATGGGTGCCACTCCCGATACCTGGACAGGTTAAAGGTATCCTGCATGAAGGGAGTCCATTTAGGCCTGGTGGGCTTTCGCAATAAGGTCATTTTAGCCTCTTGTGGTGTGCGACCACCCTTGCGCCGATTGCAGTTCTGACAAGAGCAAACAACATTTTCCCATGTAGAGGTTCCCCCTCGGGAGCGAGGGATCACATGGTCTAAGTTGAGTTCGTGCCGGGGAAGTTTCCTGCCACAAAATTGACATGTACACGCATCTCTTGCATAGATATTAAAGCGGCTAAACCGCACTCGGCGCTTCGGCACTCGGTCATACCCCACAAGAAGTATCACCCGCGGCACCCTGATCACCCGGTTCACCAATCCGATAGATTCGTCATTAACGGAGACAGAGAGATCACTCCAACTCACATAATCAAATGTTTGATACTGCTCATTCACCGCCCTTACAATACCTTGATAAAAAAGGGAAAACGCACGGCGAACCGATGTGATATGGATCGGCAGATAAGAGCGATTCAGCATCAGAACCTTCGTGCTGAGTATAGACTCGCCTGGGTTTGACAGAGGATAAATCACATCCGGGTCCTTCCTAAACGGAATGGAACACAGTTATACACCAATGATTTATTAAAATATAGTTAAGGCAGGTCATTGTCAATACAGACGTAAACGAGTAATCTCTTGATATTTCGAGAGCTTTGAACTAATTTATAGGTACTTCTGGGTCCAGCCTGTAGGGTCCATGGACCACCAATGTTGAATGAAAAATCCCCCCGTTTGTCATCCTCGATCGCCCCATCAGGTTAAATCTGGGAATATTTTCGAACCATGAAAGAGATCATCATTAATTACGCCCCACAAGAAACCCGCATCGCCATCACGGAAGATGGTGCCTTGGTAGAGTTCCTAATTGAAAGAAAACGCGAAAAAGGCATTGCTGGAAACATCTACAAGGGTAAAGTGGCCCGTGTCCTCCCTGGAATGCAGGCTGCTTTCGTGGATATTGGTTTGGACAAAGCTGCGTTCCTTCATGTATCCGATCTTACCGCTGGGCCGGGGGACCTCCACCCCCTGCTCACCGGAACCGAGGATGAGATCGATTTCGAGCGTCCCAAACCTTCCTCCCGCCGCCGACTTCCAATAGAGCGTCAGCTCTCTCCAGGGAAGGAGATCCTGGTCCAGGCAGCAAAGGATCCTTTAGGAATGAAAGGGGCCAGAATTACCTCTCATATCTCCTTACCGGGGAGGTATTTGGTGTATATGCCCACTATGAAACACCTGGGTGTCTCCCGTAGAATTGAGGACGAAAAGGAGCGAACGCGTCTCAAAGAAATCGTCCAACCTCTCCTCCCAAAGGAAGGGGGATTTATCCTGAGAACTGCCTGCGAGGGGAGGAGTAAAAGAGAGATCCAAAGGGATGTTCTGTTTCTCACAAAACTGTGGGGGGGCATTCAAAATAAAGCCGGATCAGAGAATGCCCTTCCTCTCATCCATCAAGATCTTGATCTTGTTGCCCGCACCGTGCGCGATTTCTTCACCCCGGACACCCACCGGGTGATGGTGGATCAGGCCAAGGAGTACCGGCGGTTGCTGGATTTCGTAGGCCATTTCATGCCTCGTCTGAAGCCGAAGATTACGCACTATACCCGGCCTGAACCGATCATGGAGCACTTTGGCATTGAAGATAAAATTCGCAAGGCACTTGAACGTAAAATTTGGCTCAAGTCCGGAGGGCACATTATTATTGAGCGAACCGAGGCACTGATCGCCGTAGACGTTAATACTGGCCGTTATGTGGGAAAAAGAAACCAGGAAGAAACGATCCTCAAGACCAACCTGGAAGCGGCCATTGAGATCGTAAGCCAGCTCCGGTTGAGAAACATCGGGGGCATCATCATCATCGATTTTATCGACATGGGGAAAGCCGCCAACCGCAAAAAAGTCTATGACGCCCTGAAAGAGGCAATTAAAAAGGATAAGGCTAGAATCAACATCCTACAGATATCCGAGCTGGGCCTCGTGGAAATGACCAGACAGCGAAGCCGAGAGAGTTTGGAAAATCTGCTCCTGAGCGCATGCCCATACTGCGACGGCCGCGGCCGCATCAAGTCACACGCAACTACGGCATATGAGATCCTTCGGAGCGTCAAGAAACAAGAGGCACACCTCGAGAACGGTAAGCGAGTTGTAATACGGGTTCATCCGGAGATCGCCAACTTCCTGTACGATGAAGCAAGCGAAAGTCTGGACAATCTGGAACGGGAGATTAACCGCAAGATTATCATCAAGGTAAGCCAGGACCTGCACCAAGATCATTATGAAATCTCAGCGCTCTAATCCCTTCGCATCACCCCCCTCGCACCTGAACGGCTGGAATCCTCCTGGAAATTAGAGGAAGTGGGTTCCGCCATCTATACAGAGGAGCTGGCCGGTCATGAAGTCACTTTCCGAAGACGCCAAAAAGAGTACCGTCCCCAACACATCATCCTCAACTTGACTTCGCTGAAAGCAGCGCTGCTGATTGCGCCTCCGCTCGTACTCCGGGTCCACCTGGCGCCCTTCGGTAAGAATAAAGCCGGGAGCCACACTGTTGACACAGATTCCGTATTGGCCAACTTCTCGCGCCATGGCGCGGGTCATGGAGATCACAGCCCCTTTCGAGGAAACATAGTGAATATAGTTGGGATTACCGTTCAGGGCGACGCCAGAAGAAATATTGATGATCTTGCCTTTGGACCGTTCCTTCATGTAAGGGAAAACCGACTTCGCGCACAGCCAAACCCCACGGACATTGATCGCCATCGCCTTATCAAATTCCTCCACCGCCATCTCCCAAAAGGGACCTTTCTTGACGGTCATGAAGTAGGCCGCATTGTTAACTAAAATATCCACCCCACCAAAGCGCTTAACTGTAGCCTCGACCATCGCCTTCACGCTGGTCTCATTGGCCACATCACACTGAAGGCCCATCGCCTCCCCACCCTGATCCTGAATCGCCTTGACCACGTGATCGGCACTCATCACATCCGGTAGGGAGACCTTGGCCCCCTCCCTTGCAAATGCCAATCCGTATACCTTCCCCAGTTTTCCCCCACCGCCTGTAATGATGACAACTTTGTCTTTAAAACGCATAGCAAACCTCCTTAGTATTCATTGTTCACAGGACCTCTGGGTGCCGGAACAAATCCAGGCAAAGGCACCTACTCAACTATAGAGGAACGATCTAAACATTGAATCCTTCAACCCTGAAGGCCCACAGGAACGAAGAGGAAAATACTCGTACAGAGAGCGTCGTGTCAACCGCTAAAGACAACTAAGGAGATCTTTACTTCCAACTAACCACAGGCTATTATGTCGCCCTGGCAAAAGATACCACACACTCAACTAATTAGAGGAGGGAAATCCATGGCAATCCAAGAGCCAAAAGCCGGAGAACAGATCGGCACCTATAATTACGAAAGCTTCACCCGTTCGGAGAGCGCCGGCAAGGCGGCTGCATTCATGAGCTCTCTCAGGGCGGGCGAGGAAGCGCCTGACTTCGAGCTGCCAACCCTTGATGGTGAGCGTGCACGACTCTCCCAGTTCCGTGGGCACAAACACGTCTTGTTAGAATTCGGGAGTATCACCTGACCACCGTTCGTGGGCGAGGTCTCGCCCCTCAACAAACTCTACGAAAACTATCGTGATAAGGACTTTGAGTTCTTCACTGTGTACGTGCGGGAACCCCACCCGGGTGAAAATTATGGACCTCACAGTAGCTTGGAACAGAAGATCCAATCTGCCCGCGACTGCCGGGTTCAGGACGGAATTCAAAATCCCCTCTTGGTGGACGACCTGGAAGGAACGGTACACCAAGCCTATGGGATCATGCCCAATATGATCTACATCATCGGTAAAGATGGAAAAGTCGTTTACAAGGCGATGTGGACGGACCACTCTGAAATCGAATCGGTTCTTGCCAACCTTGTACAAGCGGACAATCTCCGAGCCAAGGGGGTCCGAGTCAAACCTTCTTACACGGAGAAAATCAACTATGTCCCTGCCGAGTACGCCGGTGGTATCCGCGAAAAGGTCTTCGAGCGTGCAGGGCAGAAGGCCTGGGACGACTACCGCACGGTATTTGCCTCCAAGAGCTGAACAGGACTACTTCCTTTTCTAGTGTCCCAGCCACTCGCTGGAGCTGATTTGAACTAGACCTTGATTCTCCGCCTAGCCCTTGCCTTATCCCACTTGGCCTCCGCGTCCTCGTCGAAGATCAACGCCTCTTCTGCCGGGATAAAAAACCAGGCCTTGGCCCTTATCTCAGCCTCGAGTTGCCCGGGACCCCAGCCGGCATAGCCCATGACGACGAGGCTGCGGCGCGGGCCCTTGCCATGAGAGATAGCGCGCAGGATCTCGATATTTGCCGTCAGCGAAAAGCCGTCCTGCACTACGATCGTGCCATCGCTGACATAGTCCTTGCTGTGCAGCACAAAGCCCTCCCCGGGCTCCACGGGACCACCGTAGTGGAGGGTGATTTCACCACTGGCACCCTCGCTATCGACCCCAAGCCCCTTGAGCAGGTCCGAGATCGACCCCCTCGCGACCGGACGGTTAACCACCACACCCATAGCGCCATCCGCGTTGTGCCTGACCATGTAGATGACGGTCTCGACAAAATGGGGGTCCTTCATCTCCTGTGTCGCCACCAGGAGCTGGCCGGTGAGAAATCGATTCTCTCCTGCAGAAGCGGGGCTCTGCATAACGACGCCCACGACAAAAACCACCAACTGGGCAACGACCCCAGCCATCACTCCACGCAGTCGGCAGGATCGCGAGAATTCGGCTCCCCAATTTGAGATCACAACACCTTTCATTGTCCATGCAGTGCGGCAGCGACTGTGATTTCTGTCTACGATCTTGCCGCTCGACAACTCGCGGAATCAAATAATATCGACCACGGGGCATGAACCTCCGTGGTCGACCAAAGGGAAGAGATACCGCTTCTCCCCTTTGGAAACCCCATCGGCTTTGTGCCCGCCTCAAGAGGCGGGGTTTACATTAAATATACCGTTTACCAGGAATTAACATTTGGGTCTATCGAAAGAATCTCAAAAAACACAACACTAAAACACATTGCAATCACTGCCGCCCGAAAGGAATCAGGACTGTTAACCTCTGCCGTTTTTCTATTCGACAGAAATTTCCCGTTTTGCTATTGCTCCCTCGGTGAGCGGCCTAGAATTCGATAGCCTCTCACAACATCGATAAGGTTTAGAGCGAGATCCTGGTCCAAA
>JACZXR010000506.1 GCA_022571535.1 Deltaproteobacteria bacterium
GTCGAGCGAAGGGACCTCAAGGCCCTTCTTATTCTGGCACCTGCACCGGGGCGTGACCGCTTCGCCGAGGCGGTTCTTCGCGTTGCTTCCCTCAACTCGCCAGTCCTTCTCTTGGTCGAGGCAGGGGATCGCTCCTGGATTCTGGAAAATTTCGAGATGCTGGAGCGGGCCCTCCGGGCGCATGGAAAAGAGGTGCGGGCCATTCGTTACGACGGTGGAGGCGGACACAGGCTCTTCTGGGACGTGGGTTACTACTGGAAAGATGTGAGGTCCTTCCTGCGCGAGCACCTGGGTAGGGCACCCTTACGTTAAAACTGCTTCAGGGAGTCAAGAATTTTTTCCGCAGTTATTGGCAATGAAGTGATTCTCACGCCGACGGCGTCCTCTATGGCATTAGCAATGGCCGCCGCAACCGGAATGGTCGGCGTCTCACCTATGCTCATACTGTTGTACGGACCACACCCCACTGGGGCTTCCAATACGACGGTCCTCAACATGGGAATGTCTTGGATGGTCGGTATCTTGTAGTCGCCAAAGTTAGTAGTTGTGACCCGGCCATCCTCAATTCCCATATGTTCCATCAAGGCGTAGCCCAACCCCATAATCACTCCTCCCTCAATCTGTCCCTGGTGCATGAGCGGATTTATAACGGTGCCAGTACTGTGTGCTGAGGTGAATTTCTTTAGTTTTATCTGGCCCGTTTCCGGGTCGACCTCCACTTCCGCAACCTGTGCACACATCGAGGCCTCGGGTCCCATTTGTAGGTTATTGTAATAACCCTGGACACTGACAGGCGATCTCCTAGCTCTCACAACTTCTGAAAAGGTCATTTTTTGTCCCGTTTTCTTCCCTACCACCCCCCCCTCAAAGAGAATAACTTCCTCCCGTTTTACACCCATCGCAATCGTAGCAGATTTAATAATCTCCTCCCTTGCTTTGCTGGCCGCTTCGTAAGCCGCGTTGCCATAGATCCTAGTGGATCTGCTAGCTCCCACTCCCGTATCGTTCTTAACCTTCGTAGTATCAAGGGTGGCTACTGTCACCAGTTCAGGTAATACCCTGAGTTCTTCTGCCACGATCTGGCGCATTACCGTATATGCCCCGGCCCCTTGGTCGAGCACAGCCGAGCCAACCCTGATCGTCCCTTTTTCGTCGATCGTGACAAAGACGTAACATTCCCCCCCCAGTGGTAACCATTGGGCAACGGCCATACCTCGTCCTACGTTTCTCCCCTTGCGTTTATAGTAACCTGATGTCTCCAGCGCCGCTCCCACCGTCTCACGTGCCTTGATGTATGGAATAGTATGACCTGTGGGCGACTCATCGCCATCGTGCATGAGGTTAATCTCCCTGAAATCCGCAGGATCCATACCAAGCTCCCTCGACACCAGATCCATTTGCGACTCGTTGGCGAAGAAACTCTGTACTTCACCTGGACCTCGCATGTGGCCGCATGGAATCTTGTTCGTGTAGACGATCTTTTCCTCTACGTACAGGTTGGGAATCCTGTAGGGTCCAGCGGCCTCCTGCGGACCAAAGAGCCATCCTATGGGTTTGAATGCGCCGTAGGCCCCGCTATCAAAGATAAACTCCATCTGGTGAGCCATAATGTGCCCATCACGTCTAACCCCTGTCTTCACCCTTGCTATTGAGGCATGCCTTGGATTGCCTGCTATGAATTCCTCATCATAATCCATAACCATCTTGACAGGTCGACCGCACCTCTTAGACAGAGCGTAGCTGACCGGAACGTCCATGAAATCTCCCTTGCCTCCAAAATCCCCGCCAATGTAGCAGGGATGAATGACAAGTTTCTCGACCGGAATTCCGAACGCCGTGGCTATCTGTCGCCGCAAGGCAAAAGGGACCTTACTACAGGCCCAGATTTCGGCACCCCCACACTTGTCCACTTTAACGACACAGGAATGAGGTTCGATATACGCCTGGTGCACTCGTTGGGTTTCAAAGGTGTTCTCCACGACAAGGTCCGATTGCTGAAAACCCCGATCCACGTCCCCCTTCTTCCAGCTCATGTGGACAAAGGTGTTGCTAGGCTTTTCCAGCCTGTCTGGCAAACCCCTATAATTTGTAACGTCTGGATGCAGCAGGGGCGCGGAAGTTTGAAGGGCCTCTACAGGATCAAACACGGGGTCGAGGTCTTCATAGTCAACCTCAATACGCTCAACGGCCTCTTCGGCTATAGCCTCGCTCTCAGCGGCAACCGCTGCCACCTTTTCTCCGATAAACCGAACCACGCCATCGGCCAAAATGGGCATGTCGTAGATCTGCCTGCCGATTCTTAGACCGGCCAAATCATGTCCCGTCACCACGGCCTTGACACCAGAGATTTCAGCGGCTCTGCTGATATCGATGCGCTTGATCCGGCCGTACGGTATAGGGCTTCTAAGCACCTTACCCCAGAGCGTCCCCCGGGGCAGGACGTCCACGGCATAAACTGCTTGCCCGGTGACCTTCTCTACCCCTTCAGCTCTCGAGATGGGCTTGCCAACAATTCTTCGGGGTGCCATCGCTTAGACCCACAAGCTATTCGCCTAAACCAAATTACTCGAAGGAACATCCTGGCATCAGGATCCACCCCTCCTTCTTGAGCCAGCTTACGAAGCTATAGCGTGGAGGAA
>JACZXR010000052.1 GCA_022571535.1 Deltaproteobacteria bacterium
GACTGTCTGAGGTGACTCACCGGGAAGCCAGCGGGGGATACGTTCCTTGACCAGCTCTTTCACCACCTCCAGGATTTCCCCCGTGTTGTCCCGTTCAATAAAAATAAACTCGGGCCTCTCTGTCTCATTGCTGAACGAAAAGGGCTTCCCTTGAAGGATTCGGTGCGCGTTGACAACAATCAGGCTTTCCGCCGCCTGACGAAAAATGTGCCGCAAAACTACAACCGGCACAACACCGGATTCGATCAGGTCTCTGAGGACGTTCCCTGGCCCCACCGAGGGGAGCTGATCCACATCGCCGATGAGAATGAGATGGCTTCGGGGCCTCACGGCCCTTAGCAGGTAGTCCATCAGAAGAAGGTCCACCATCGACACCTCATCGATAACCACAACATCGACTTCAAGGGGGCTCTTCTCATCGCGTTGGAATCCTCCGCCTCGGGGACTGTATTCGAGGAGCCGGTGGATTGTCTTGGCCTCTTCACCTGCCATCTCCGCCATCTTCTTGGCCGCCCTCCCGGTCGGCGCCGCAAGGGCAAAGGAAATACTAGAACGGCGAAATTGGGCCAAGAGATGGGTCAAAAGGGTTGTCTTACCTGTTCCCGGCCCCCCGGTGATGACCAAAACCTTCTGCTCCACGGCTCTTAGCACTGCCTTTCGTTGCTCCTCTTCGAGCAAGAGGTCCATCGGCGCCCGGGTCTGCTCCAAGACCTTGGTGTTCTCATGTGGAGACAGGGATGAAGGGCTGCAGAGTAGCTGGCGCAGGGCCTCGGTAACTCGGCTCTCAGCCTGATAGAGCAATTGAGAATAAACCCTACTGGAACTCTCTGAGTCGGGATTTTCTAAGATTACCTCTCCCTTCGCAGCGAGCGCCTTAACGGCACCGCTAACGGCCTCCTCTCCCACTTCTAAAAGCGAAGAGGTGTTCCTCCTTAAGATAGGCATCGGTACAAAGCAATGGCCCTCCGCAGAAAACTTTCCTATGACGTGGACTACCCCTGCCTGGACTCTAAACGGGGAATCCCCTTTTATCCCTAGCTCCCCTGCGATCCTGTCGGCCCGGAGAAACCCGATCCCAAATACCTCGTTCGCCAGACAGTATGGATTCTCCTTGACCTTGCTGATCGTAACTGAGCCAAAGGTTCGGTAGATTTTGAGGGCAAAAGCGCTACTCACACCGTGCCCCTGCAAGAAAACCATCACATCCTGTATCCCTCTCTGACTTTGCCAGGCCTGGATGATTCTCCTAGCGCGAATCTTTCCTATCCCCTCCACTCCCATTAAGCGGTGGGGCTCTTGTGAAAGGACCGTCAAGGTATCAAGGCCAAAGGCAGAGACGAGACGCCGGGCAAAGGTAGGACCCACACCCCTAATCAAACCTGAACCCAGGTATCTCTCAATTCCTTCCAACGTGGCAGGCTCCAGCTTTTCCCACTGCTCCGCTTGGAACTGCAGTCCGTATCGGGGGTGCAATTTCCAAATGCCGCTAATCTTGATCTGTTCACCCTCGTTGATGGGAAAGATTTCCCCCACAACTGTGACCACCTGAAACTCATCGACCTCTAACCGGACTACCGTAAATCGGCTCTGCGGGTGCTGATAAGTAATCTTGGCTACAGTTCCCCGGAGGGTGGCCCTTTCGCCAGGGCCAGGAAGGGACGCATTTCGGGGCTGAAAAAGCGACTGGGGTGAGTTTATTTTGGAATTCACCTGGCCATCTTACTTCAAATGGATAGAGCCAGGGAAGGGGGCTTGCCTTTTCCCCCTTGTAGGACTAAATTTTAACCTTGGGAATTCGGTACAGGTTCAGGAAGATAAGTCCTAAAAAGGGGGTTTTTCGAAGCCACCCTAGGAGTGCGAATGTGCCAAGTACCGTAAGAGATTTAACCTCACCTTTGGCATAAAGGAGCATAACTTCAATAGGACAAAATGTCCAAAATGCAGTCCCATAAAATTCGACCAACTCATCAGCTCCTTCACCAATCAAACCATCTCCAAGCCTTAACAACCACCCGATTGCGAACTGCTCGCGACCCAACAAAAGGCCCTCGCCTGTTATCATCCCTCACTAAAATGTCCGTGAAGGGACAGGAGATCGATTGATGTTGTTTCAAAGCTTCTGGCTTGAAGTCCTACTGATCTTTTTCCTCATCATCGCCAACGGTTTCTTCGCCGCCGCCGAAATAGCTATCATCGCCACACGCAAGACTCGGATTGATACCTTGCAGGAGAAAGGGATCCGATCCGCGGCGGCCGTGGCCCGCCTAAAAAACGATCCGGACCGTTTCCTGGCCACCGTGCAGATCGGCATTACCGTTGTGGCAACACTCGCATCCGCTATCGGAGGAGCCGCTGCCATCCAATCTCTCAAACCCCTGATCCAATCTCTACCCCTGCCCTTGGTGTCGGAGTGGGGAGAATCCATAGCCCTCATTTTGGTCGTCCTTCCTATTGCCTATTTTTCACTAGTCGTGGGCGAGTTATTTCCCAAGTCCCTGGCATTGCGTTACTCGGAGCGGATTGCCTGTCTCGTGGCCCACCCGCTTGATCTTATGGCCCGACTGACCTCGTTTCCGGTGAAGATCCTCACGACCTCGAGTAATGCGCTCCTCTGGCTGTTCGGCAGCAGGGATAGCGAGGGGACAAGTTTCATATCTGAAGAGGAGGTGAAGATTCTGCTGCGGGAGGGAACTGCCAAGGGGATCTTTGACGAGACCGAAAAAGAGCTGATTCACAGCGTGTTCGAATTTGCCGATACCCCGGTAAGGGAGGTCATGGCACCCAGGACTGAAATCCACGCCATCGATATCAAGTCGACCCCCGATGAAGTAATGAAAAGCTTTGTCGAAAGCGGTTTCTCGCGTATCCCGGTTTATGAAGAAACGCTGGATCGGGTGGTCGGAATCCTCTACAATAAAGATCTCTTCCGCACCTTGCAGGAAAAAGGGGAGTTTCAGCTACGCGAGCACCTTCACCCGCCTTTTTTCGTTCCCAGCTCTCTACCAATCAGTCAACTCCTTAAAGAACTGCAGAAGAGGCGGATCGCCATGGCGATTGTGATCAACGAGTTTGGAGAGGTGGAAGGCGTCGCTACCATTGAAGACCTGCTGGAAGAGATTGTGGGTGAGATCCGCGACGAGTATGATCGCGAAGAAAGGGGGCCCGTAGAACAGCTCCCCGACGGTTCCATGGTGATTCAGGGCTCTGCCCTTCTCAAGGACCTCAGGTCAGACTACGGGATCCCCTTCGAAGAATCGGCAGATTACCGGACGCTCGCTGGTTTTTTCTTGGCCAAGCTCCAACGCATTCCACGAGGAGGAGAGAGGGTGGAGTACAACAGCTATAGGCTAACGATTGTAGATATGGATGGACGGCGAATCGTTAAGATTAGATTGGAAGAGTCCAAGAAGAATTCAAGCTGATAACCGCCTAAGTTACTTCCAATACGGCTGCCATCTCAGAGAGCAGAGTCTTTATTTCCTGCGGAGTCCCGACCGTGATGCGAAGGGCATCCTCCAGACCCCGCACGCCGAAATAGCGCACCAAGATTCCCCGCCTTCTCAACTCCTGGTAGAGCCCGCTGAGATTATCACCTCTACGACGCACCATCACGAAGTTTGCCTGTGAGGGATAAACACTGAAGCCGATCTTCTTGAGCATTCGAGTAAGCCGCTTACGGGTTTTTTGAATTTTCCCTACATTGCGTATCATCCATGGAAGATCCTGTAGGGCTGCTAGTGCTGAGACAAGGCTCAGACGACTGAGGTTGTAGGAATCCTTGACTTTGATCATCCCATTGATGAGTTCCTCTGCGGCAAAGGCAAGTCCAATACGCATCCCTGCCAGAGAAAACGATTTGGAAAAGCTGCGCAGAACAACAAGGTTGGAGTATCGCTTGACCAAGGGGAGGGCAGAGTTCCCAAACCCATCGGCAAAATCGATATAGGCCTCATCCACCACTAGAACGCCTGACACACACTGAGCAAGCCGCTCGATCTGCTCCAGGGAAGCCAACGTCCCCGAGGGAGAGTTAGGATTGCAGAGGATGGTCATGGCACCGGCTTGGGAATAGAGCCCTTCGGGCAGGGAAAAATCGACCGGATAGCTGATTGTGACCTTTTCCCCTTCCTGTATGCCGATCAGGGTATCGTAAAGGGTGTAGGTCGGCACAGGATAGACCACCTGATCTCCCTTACACACAAAACAGCGTGCCAAAATGGACAAGAGTTCGTCGGAACCATTCCCGGCCAGTACATTTTCGGGCCCTATTCCGTAAGTGATAGCCGCGAGCGACCTCAGCTTTTCAGCTAAAGGATCTGGATAGAGACGCAACGATCGGTCAGCGGCCTTTCGCAGGGCAGCGAGAACACGCGGGGAAGGGGGATATGGATTCTCATTTGTGTTAAGCTTAATAAAGCCCCCGTTTTGAGGCTGCTCACCGGGGCTATAACCTTCTATGGCAGCAATGTTTTTCCTTAGGACTGCAGGCACGAGATGGAATTGTAACTGCACCGCTCAACCATTTCAAACAGATTCTTTGCAAGGGAAGAGGAAATCTGTTACCTCTTAATAAAATGGAGAAAAAGCGCGTTTCTACTGGGATCTCTGGTCTTGATCCACTGATCGAGGGGGGGTTTCCGCCGGGAAAATCATATCTCGTCACCGGCGAGCCTGGAAGCGGGAAATCAATATTCTGCATGCAGTTTATTTTACAAGGACTCCTGGAAGGAGAAAATGCAGTCTACGTCGCTGTGGATGAAAAACCGACTGATATCGTAGAAGGAGCTGCCTCTCTCGGTTGGGATCTGAAAAAGTATGTAGAGGAGAAAAAACTTCTGATCCTGGACGCCTCTCCCTATTTCAATGCTCGCGTGGGGAAGGGAGGAGGGGTGGATGTCTCAAAAACTGTCGAAGACCTGGCCAATTATGTCAAAAGGATGGGGGCCACGCGTGTCGTCATCGACCCAGTGGGACCCTTGATCAGCTCCGTGGATAGCGGAGCCCCTCCTCAGGACCACGTTCGCATGCTAGTCCACTCACTTCAGAGTTATATGGGAACAACCAATCTGCTGAGTTCTTACAACTTTGGAGGAAATTCAACCGAGCAAGGAATAGAAGAGTACTTGGTCGCCGGGGTTGTCGTCTTGGGTGTCAGCCGAATACAGAATCGCCTTGCCCGCACCCTCATGGTTCGCAAAATGCGCGGGACGGCTATAGATCTAGCGGAACATCAATTCAACATTGTAAGAGGAAAGGGAATTTCACTAAAACAGGTTCTCTAAGGAGACCATATGGCCGGTGAGAAAAAAATCTTCATCGCTGAGGACGACCAGCATTTCTGCGAGCTTTACCAGATGGCCTTGGGGATAGAGGGGTACAACGTTCTCTGCGCCTATAACGGGAAAGATGCCCTGGATAGGATTCCCCAGGAGAATCCCGATCTTGTCATTCTGGATGTGATGATGCCGGAAATGGATGGTTACGAAGTTTGCCGAAGGCTTCGCGAGCTACCCGACTTCGCCCTGACCCCGATCATCATGCTCACCGCTCTTGCAACGGATGATGATAAAATCAAAGGGTATAATGTGGGAGCAGATGATTACCTTACCAAGCCCTTCCCCTTAAGAGTCCTCAAGGCCAAGGTGCGCAGCCTGATCGAGCGTAAAAACATAAAAAAGACGGCACAGGCAAAACCAGAAGTGAACGTGGGCGTCCCCCAACCGACAATCACTCAAGAGGTCGTCAAAGAGCAACCGACCGTGATCAGGGAGGTGACAGCAGCCGTCCCCGCCGAGCCGAGGACCCCTGTAAGAACGATTGATTCAGAAGAGAATCTCTTTAAGAGTCTCTTTGGCGGAACCATTCCAGAGGGTTCCAACATCTTCGTGATTGGACAGATAGGAAGTGGGAAATCTTCCTTGTCTCGCCTCTTCCTTGCCCAAGGGATAAAGAAAAAAGAGAAATGCATGTTCATTTGCCTCGATGACGATCCTTCTCTGGTGCGAAAGGATCTCTCTAAGCACAATCTAGACATATCTGCCCACGAAAATCAGAACCAGGTGTGCCTCGTGGATGCCTATTCCTGGAGTGGAGGGAGGGCTGCGTCGACGGAGAAATTTGCTATCAAAGGGACCCTCGATCTATCCGATCTCTCCACCCTGATTGTCGAAGCAGGGGCTGTGCTCGGACAAACAGACCAAGAGAAGGAGGGCGGGAGGAGGGTGATTGACTCTATCTCCAGCCTGTTTCTCAATTTTGACCTCCCTTATGTGCAGCGCTTCCTCGCCTTTATGGCTCGCTCAGGACACTTTGCCCGGGTCTCAACAATTTTTGTCGTGGAGGAGGGGGCCTGTGATAGCCAGAGCCTGAACAACATCAAGTACATCATGGACGGGATCCTCGACATTAAGAGAGAAGGGGACAGATTTCTGGCGCGACCACAGGCCATGAAGTGGGCTGTTGCTAAAACGGATTGGACCGACATCACACAGGAGAGGTCCATCTAAACCGCTAGGGGCATGAAGGTCCTCTTATTCGAGGGTGGCCAAGGGACTCGATCTGAAATTCACAAAGAATTAGTCACCAGAGGTGTTTCGGTAACGCCGTAGGGGATCTCGCAACCTGCCTGACATGATTTTAAGCTGATCGAGACGCTACCGTCATTGTCAACTTGGATCTCAACATAAGTGGGATCGAATCGGTCCAGAAGATTCGCCCACGGTAGTGAGATCGAGGTCCAACCTGATCCTGATGGAGAAACCGCTTTTACGATCTCGTTTCCCTTTTTACGATCTCGCTTCCCTTCTGATCGCCTAACCACCTCTCCGGAGTGCTCCAGAACTTTGCTGTCTTTAGCCCACCTCAGGCCCTGGGTGCCCCCGCCGGCAGAGAGAACCCCTTCCGTTTTGGAAACGGCGGACAGTTGATAATCCGCTTTGCTTGTAATAAGCGGAAACAGGATGTTCACAAAACTCATTGCGGCAGAACTGCAGGAGATAAAGCGCCAGGGGCTTTACCGACAACTGCGCCATGTGGAAGGAGAGCAGGGACCCACCATCTCCCTCGACGGGCAAGAGGTCTTGAACCTTTCCTCCAATAACTACCTTGGCCTCGCCAATCACCCGGCAATACGAGCGGCGGCCAAGGAGGCCATCGATCGCTACGCCTGCGGATCTGGGGCCTCGCGTCTGATTTCTGGCAACATGACGCTTCATCTTGAGTTGGAGGAGAGCATTGCCAAACTCAAGGGGGCCGAAGCGGCCTTGGTCTTTAATTCCGGCTTTCAGGCGAACGTTGGCCTCCTTTCAACCTTGGTAGGAGAAGGGGACGTAATCTTTAGTGACGCCCTGAACCACGCGAGCATTATCGATGGCTGCCGCCTTTCACGGGCAGAGGCATTGATTTATCCTCATTGTGATTTGGACCGGCTAGAGTCCGACCTCAGAAAAACGCAGAAGAATAGCAAGAAGCTAATAGTTACAGAGACGGTCTTCAGCATGGATGGGGACATCGCTCCCGTACGGGAGATTGCGGACCTGGCCGCACGCCACGGGGCAGTGGTCATGGTCGATGAGGCCCACGCCACAGGGGTTTTTGGGCCAAACGGCGGGGGGATCGTGGAAGAGATGGGACTGGCTGGACAGGTCTTGATCCAGATGGGAACTCTAGGAAAGGCCCTGGGAGGGTTTGGGGCATACGTGGCAGGGAGTCGGAACCTGAGAGACCTTCTCATCAACCGCTGCCGCAGCTTCATTTTTACTACATCGCTTCCACCCGTTGTCATCGCAATGGCCATAGCCGCCATCGACATTATAAAAAAAGAGCCGCAGAGACGCCGTGCCCTCAGGGATAACAGCAAGACTCTCAGGGAGGGCCTGGAAAGAATGGGGTTTTCTCTGGGTCGGAGTGGCAGTCAAATCCTCCCGCTCATGGTCGGGGACAGCGCCAAATGCATGATCTTGGCGGAGCGGTTGCTACAGAATGGAGTTTTCGCCCAGGGGATTCGTCCGCCCAGCGTCCCTCCGGGCACATCACGCCTCCGCATTGTCCCCATGGCCACACATACTCGTGAGCAGATGGAGCAGGCGCTAAGGGCCTTTAAAGATGCTAAGGAGGATCATGGGCTGGGACTATAAAGAGCTGAAACAGTTAGACCACACGCATCTATGGCACCCCTTTGCCCAGATGCAGGAGTGGATGAGAGAGGAGCTGTTGATCATCGAACGTGGGGAGGGGAGCTATCTTGTAGACATTCACGGCAGAAAATACATCGACGGGGTTTCGTCTCTCTGGTGCAATCTCTATGGCCACCAGAGGCAGGAACTCGATGAGGCCATAAGAAACCAGCTTGACCGCATTGCCCACACTACCTTTCTTGGTCTCAGCCATGTGCCCGGCATCAAGCTCGCCCAAAAGCTAACCGAGATTGCACCGCCAGGGCTCCAGCGTGTTTTCTACTCGGATAGCGGCTCCACAGCGGTGGAAGTGGCCCTGAAGATGGCCTTCCAATACTGGCAGCTCAAAGGGGAGAAAAACCGAACTCGATTCGCTTCATTGGCCGAGGCGTATCATGGGGACACCGTGGGAGCTATGAGTGTAGGATATTCCGAGGTCTTTCACCGCTTTCATCGTCCACTTCTGTTTCCTGCGCTGCGCATCAGCCCCCCCCATGTCTTTCGCTGCCTCCACAAGATGAGCGAGCAGGACGCACTGAAGGCCGCTATCGAGGAAGCCGAGGAGCAGCTCTCTAAAGAGAGAGACTCCCTTGCGGCCTTTGTCATGGAGCCCCTAATGCAGGGCGCAGCCGGGATGTGGTCGCAGCCCCCGGGCTATGTTAAATCCCTGAGCGAAATATGCCGCAGGAACAGGATCCTTCTCATCCTCGACGAGGTCGCTACCGGCTTCGGCCGTACCGGACGCATGTTCGCCTGCGAGCACGAAGATGTAAGCCCGGATCTCCTTTGCCTGGGAAAGGGAATGACAGCTGGCTATCTTCCCCTGGCGGCAACTCTCGCCACGGAAGAGATCTTTGCTGCCTTTCTGGGAGAATATAAAGAGCTCAAAAGCTTTTTTCACGGGCACACGTACACCGGAAATCCCTTGGGATGTTCGGTAGCCCTCGCCGGCCTGGACCTTTTCCAAAAAGAGAAGATCCTGGAAAAAATGCAGCCCAAGATCCCCTACATCAAGAGCAGGTTGGAGCGGGATTTCCTTCCGCTGGCTCACGTGGGCGATGTTCGCCAATGTGGCTTCATGGTCGGGATCGAACTGGTCGAAGAAAAGGTGCCGCTCAGGAAGTATCCTCCTGAAAAGCGAATGGCCAACCGAGTGGTCCTTGAAGCCAGGCGCAGAGGCGTGATCGTGCGCCCCCTGGGAGACGTGATCGTGTTAATGCCGCCGCTTACCATTTCTGCAGATGAGCTAAAGACGCTTCTCGATGTGACCCACGAATCAATACGGCTTGCTTCGGAGAGCTGATGGGCAGAGGGCTCTTTATCACTGGCACCGATACTGGCGTAGGAAAAACCCTCGTTGCCTGCGGATTGGCCTTCGCGCTGCGGGGGTTAGGTCGTAAGGTCGGAGTCATGAAGCCCGTGGAGACCGGCTGCGCAGAAAAAGAGGGTAAACTTTTTCCGCAAGATGCCTCTTATCTAAAAGATGCCCCGGGCTGCGAGGAGCCGCCCCCAA
>JACZXR010000053.1:0-8518 GCA_022571535.1 Deltaproteobacteria bacterium
GCAGACTACTACGAGGCCGCATTAAAGGAGCACTCCAATCCCAAAGCCATCAGTAATTGGGTCATGGGCGACCTCTTCCGCGTCATCAAGGAGAGGAAACTTGATCAGCAGATCCACATTTCCTCCTGGCCTGTCTCCCCCGAGCATCTAGCAGGGATGGTTCGTATGATCGACCAGGGGAAGATTAGCGGCAAGATCGCCAAGGCCCTGTTTGAGGAACTGTTGGACAAGGGAGAATCTCCTGAAAAGATCGTTCGGGAAAAAGGCCTGGAACAGGTCACGGACATGAGCAGCATTGAAGGGGCCATAGACCAGGTCCTGGCTGCCCACTCCCAGCAGGTATCGGAATACCGGACCGGGAAAGAGAAAGTGCTCGGTTTTCTGGTAGGCCAGGTCATGAAGGCCACCAAGGGAAAGGCCAACCCGCAGATTGTTAACGAAATCCTGAAGAAAAAACTTCAAGACTAAAGCACCCAGCGATCAGCAGTCAGCAGTCAGCTAACAGTTAGACAATAAGAAAATATTTAATTCGAGTCTGATCCCATTTTATAAAAAATGGGGTCAGACTCGATTAATTTACGAACACTTTACGAGGCCTCCCTTTTGGCAGCGGTTCGAGTCGGCGCTCCGCACCTTTAGCGATTTCTTTCTTAAACCGGTCATTCCCCAATACCCAGGCCTTGTTCGTGGCTTCGCGAATCACTTCAAGCTCGCCCCGCTCAATATGATTCTTAAAAAGCGCTCGATACAACTCCTGACGCTTCTTAGCCGTCCTGCCAAGCGCAAGGTAAAGCTCATGATCCTTAATTAGACCATCCACCATCCCTTTCGCATGGTAGCGATAACTCGACCAGCGATATTCTTGAGGGTGCTTTACCATCTTCGCCCGCACCGGATTGAGCTCAATGTACCGGTAACAGGTGAGAAGATATTGCTCACTTTCAATTAATGTAGCCCTGTAGCGACCTTCCCAAAGCGTGCCTGTGCGACGATTGGTGTGATTGAAGTGCTGCACATAACGTCTGCCAACCGACTGGAGGGTCTTAGGAATGCTGTCTTTATGGTGCGGTGTCACAAGAAGGTGCACGTGATTGGTCATCAATACATAAGCATGAACATCACAACCCTGTTGCTCGGCAGCCTCCGATAGACACTCAAGATAGAAAAGATAATCCCACTCTTTGAGAAATATGAGATTTCGGTTATTACCGCGTTGAATCAGATGCTGGGGCTGATCAGGCAAATAGTAACGGGGCAATCTTGCCATAAAAACAATTTGAGGTCCTACCGAAAAATCGGCTTACAACAAATCTCCCAATAAATCGAGTCTGACCCCAATTTTGTTTTTGCGTCAAACTACATCTGGTGCCGGGTAACGCGCCATTTTCGGGGAAAGGACAAGATCGATAATCTTGAGCCAGGCCAGGAGCTTGATGACAGGATAGGTGGGGTCGATTTCGAACCACCGGACCGCAAAGTTCGGTGACATGGTGTACTTGTGGTGGTTATTCTGGAACAGCTCACCGGCAGTCAGAAAGTCGAAAATCAGTGTGTTCTTGGATTTGTCAGTCTGGGTGGTTTCGAAGTTGCGGTAGCCGTACTTGTGACCACACCAGTTGACTATAGCACCGTGGATTGGGCCCATCAGGTAGTGAACGGGGAGCAGGAGGTAAAACACCCAGTGTGGAGCGTAGAGAATATAAAAAAGCGTGTACAAGATTCCAAAGAGAATATTAGAAAACCGACTTCGACCGAAATTGTCGATCAATGGCCAATCCGGGGGGGGAGGGATCTGTAATCGTGCCTCAGGCAGCATGCCTCTTTTGTTGAAGTCATCGTAACGCTTCTTGGTGGACAGCATTAGCGTAAAAAGGTTTGTATAGATCTGTGGCGAGTGCGGGTCGCGCTTGGTGTCGCTATAGGCATGATGCTCGCGGTGCAGGAAAGCGTAGGCACGTGGGTTCAGGTATGAGCTACCCTGAGACAGAAATGTCATCAGATGGAAAACGCGCCCCCATCGCCAGCTCATCGTGAACATCGAGTGCGCACCGTAACGGTGCAGGAAAAATGTCTGGCAAAAGACGCTCAGCAACCAGTGGGCTATGAGAAATACGACAATCTGAACCATAGGGTCCTCTCAAAGGCGGGTCTGGAGGCATCGAGCTGACGCCTCGGCATACCTACAGACTTTACACATGATGGTTATTAATATCTATACACAAGGTTCAAGCTCAGATCTAAAATTCGCCCTAGACTGCCAATTCGGTCCCATGGGCACTGAGACATAGGTGGTGAGGATAGCAAAGCGACTGGGTTTCGAGTCCACCTTACGGCCAAGACGCAGGCCACAGAGATCTTCTAAAGAAAAATAAAAGCCCTCCCTATTTCAGGCTTCGAGAGCGGCAGACGGCGACGTCGGATGCGTTGGTCCTCCACCGTGATCATCGCGCCATCCAGCACATCTTGTTCCAGAGCTGGGAGGACCTTTTGTAGCACAGTGTTCACGTATTCGATCGGGAGGAGGAAAGACGCCAGGAGATCAAGGAGGGAGCATTCTTTCTTGTAAAAGTGACGATAGCCGAAGATCTAGGTTCTGTGTTAGGAGAGTCCGGCTCTCATCAGCAGCCCACGCGACAATCGTCTCATCTTCCAGGTCAGGGTACTCCCGGACGATGTCGTCAGCCGTATATCCGTCGCCAAGGAGCTTGAACACAAAGTCCATCGTGATGCGTAGCCCCCGTATCGTTGGCTTTCCCGCACACACAGTCGGATCAACTTTAATGCGGTCGAGCATGACAGCTAACTTACGAAAATTTAATGAGTCTTGCAAGGGGAGTTAGAGAAATAAGGTTGTTCCCTGTTCCTCGTCACGACTCCCGAACACGAGCACGATCTACTTTATACCTTCGCCCGTGAGAAAATGGAGTCAGACTCGATTAAATCGGAGCTACTTTACGACCTCTCCCCTTTTGTACTCGTAACTGAGCAGAAAGATTAATTATCTAATTCCAAGATTGATAGCTTGGGGCTGACAGCTGTCAAGTTATATCGACCACGGGGTTTGAACCCCGTAGTCGACCAAAGGGAAGAGCTGCCGATTCTCCCCTTTGGATACCCCATCGGTTTTGTGCCCGCGGCAAGCCGCGGGGTTACCCAACAATCTACTGATTGATATCTTCAGTTATGTCCGATAGGCCGAGTTGATACGGACATACTCGTAGCTCAGATCAGATGTCCACACAGAAGCTGATTCTTTTCCCTGACCCAGATTAATACACACTTTAAAGGACGGACGACGCAAGACACGCGACGCCTTTCGTTCGTTAGCGTTCAACACAATCCCATTCCGTACAGCATGTACCCGGTCAAAAGAGACACCAATCTTACTCGGTTCTATGCGAACGCCTGCATAACCGATAGCAGCCATAATCCGGCCCAGGTTGGGATCTGCACCAAAGAAAGCGGTCTTGACCAGCAGGGAATTTGCCACGGCATAGGCAATTTTTTTGGCGTCGGCTACAGAGCGGGATCTTTCAACCCGAATCTCCACCAACTTGGTCGCCCCTTCCCCATCTTTAACCAGCTTCAGAGCCAAATCCTTCATCACCTTTTTTGCGACCTCAAAAAGCACCTGCTCCTCTTTGCTCCCGAGGGCTATCACACGATTCCCCGCTACTCCATTGGCAAGAAAAAGCACCGTATCATTGGTGCTGGAATCGCCATCTACCGTAATGCAATTGAAGGTCTCATTAGCCGCCCTAGAAAGAAGCCGCTGTAGACACCGGGATTGGACCGCGGCATCCGTAAGAATGTAGGCCAGCATGGTTGCCATTCGGGGAGCCACCATCCCGGCGCCCTTGGCCATACCCACCACGACCACCCTCTGACCGCCTATATTACACCACGTCGATGATACCTTGGAAAATCGATCCGTAGTTAAAATTGCCTCGGCTGCTTGCGAAAAAGACTGGGGTGATAGAAGGGCAGTGGCTTTTTCAATACCGCCCCTGACCTTACTCATGGGCAGAGGCATTCCGATTAACCCGGTAGAAGAGGGAAAGACCAATTTGGGGTCTACCCCAAGTCGAAATGCAACCTGGCGACACATGGCTTCAGCGTCTTGAACCCCCTTGCTGCCAGTACACGCATTGGCATTACCGCTGTTGATGACAATGGCCTGCACCATCCCCCGCCTGATCCGCTTCATCCCAACAAGGACCGGGGCCGCCTTGACTCTGTTGGTGGTGAAAATTGCGGCAGCCGTGGCAGGGCGGTCAGAAAAGATAAGGGCTAGATCTTTTTTCTTGCTTTTCTTGATTCCGCAGGCTACCCCTGCAAACTGGAAACCGGGAACCCTTATCTTTGCCATCGATTGCTTCCCGGCAAGGGTGGACAAGCCAGAAACCAGGAGCCGGGGTCCTGTAGTCTGAATAGTGACCACTGACTACTGAATTCTTGAGCCGGCATAATTATTTTCCGTGGCATCTCTTGTATTTCTTCCCGCTCCCGCAAGGGCAAGGGTCATTCCTCCCAACCTTGGCGCTGTCCCGCCTCACCGTCGTTACACGAGCCTTCTCTTCCCCACCTTCCCCATGACTCAAGACCATCCTCCTGGGGCGGTGTTGAACCTCCAACTCCTCCAGCTCTTCCCCTTGGGCCAATTCGATAGTAAAGAGTTTTTGCACCATACCCTCTTGGATGCGTTGGACCATCTCCTCAAACATCTCAAAGCCCTCTTTCTGATATTCCTGTAAGGGATTCTTCTGACCATAACCACGCAGCCCGATTCCCTCTTTGAGATGGTCCATATTGAGGAGATGATCCTTCCACAGGCCGTCGATCGTCTGTAGCATGATGAACTTTTCCAACTGCCGAAGCAGCGGGGCGCCTATCCTTTCATCCTTGGCTTCATAAGCCTTCCCGATCTCTTCGAGAATCAACTCCTGTAGTCTTTCAGGAGTGAGGCCGTCCAGCTGCTCGGGCCTTAGTTGCAAACGGAAATTAAACTGGTGAAAGAGCGATTCGCTAAGTCCATTGATATCCCATTCCGAGGGAGACAGATTTTCATCCACGCAACGCTTGACTACTTCCTCACCCACTGCCTCGCCCATCGCCAAGACATCCTCTTTCAGATTTTCCCCTTGGAGGACCTCTCTCCTCTGCTGGTAGATTACCTCCCGCTGCTTGTTCATGACGTCGTCGTATTCTAAAAGGTGCTTCCTGATGTCGAAGTTGTGGCCCTCGACCTTTTTCTGGGCGTTCTCGATGGCCCGGGTTACCAACCCATGTTCGATGGGCACTCCCTCCTCCATCCCTAGCCGGTTCATGATCCCCTGAATCCGATCCGCACCAAAGATGCGCATGAGATCATCTTCGAGTGACAGATAGAAGCGCGAGGAGCCAGGATCTCCCTGGCGCCCGGAACGACCCCGAAGCTGATTGTCAATCCGCCGGCTCTCATGCCTTTCTGTCCCTATGATATGAACCCCACCAGCCTCAATCACCTTCTCTTTCTCCTCCGCGCAGACCTTTATGTACTTTTCCAAAATTTCATCGAACCTCTGCCGATTAGAGTCAGGGGCCTTTTCTAACTGCTCGCGGATCTCTTCCACCGCCCGTCCATATTCCTGCCGCTTGGCCTCGTAGGTGCTCTGCGCTGCGCGAATTGCCTCCTGATACGGACGACGGGCCTCATCGCAGCGGACCTCTGCCTCTTCGAATGCTCTGCGCGCCTCATCGTACTCTGCCACAAGCTGAGCATGTTCTCCTCGCGACAGCACCGACTTGGCAATCGCAAACTCATATTCGTCAAGCTGCTCCTCGTAGGTGCGCCTTCTCTCATCCATGGCCTCCACAAGCTCTTCCCTTTCTCCATCAGCTTGCTGCCATCGCTCCAAGGACTCGCTCAGGGCATCACGCGCCTCCTCGAACGCTCGGCGAACCTTGGAGTTATCCTCCCCCCCCAAATCCAAGACAGACGCTTCCAGGCTCGTCTTTACCTCCAGATACCGCTCGGGGATGCTACGGAAATTATGCAGGGACTCGATCAACTCGGTCGTCGAGACGTCTTCATACTCCTGCCGGAGCTCTCGCAGAGGAGACAGTCCTCGCAGATGGCGATGAATTTCCGTGGATTTCTTGAGCGCCTCTCCCCGCTGCTGCTCGTGAATTTGCCCGTCCTTCTGATAACGCTCCTCTGCCCGCTTGATTTCATCTTCGTAGGTCTCCCTGAGGTCCCTCAAGGCATCCTCGTACCGCTTTGTCCCCTGGAACGGAAGTTTCGCGGCACGGCTGATCCATTCATTTTCCATGTCGGAACGAGCCAAAAATTCCGGGTTTCCTCCCAGCAGGATGTCGGTCCCCCGCCCAGCCATATTGGTCGCAATCGTAACTGCGCCAAACCTGCCCGCCTGGGCAATGACGGTTGCCTCCGCTTCGTGATTCACCGCGTTGAGGACGTTATGCCTGACCCCTTTTTTCTTTAGCACTCGGGCCAGGTGTTGGGACTTCTCCACCGAGATCGTGCCGACGAGAACCGGTTGACCCTTATGGTGACAAGCCTCGATCTCCTCTACCACGGCGTTAAACTTTTCCCCTTCGCTTCGATAGACGACATCAGGAAATTCTGCTCGGATCATCTTTTTATGCGTCGGAACAACCAGCACATCGAGTTTGTAGATCTTTTTGAATTCAGTCGCCTCGGTATCAGCGGTACCCGTCATCCCAGCCAGCTTTTTATACATGCGGAAATAATTCTGGATCGTAATAGTCGCAAGGGTCTGGTTCTCCTCACGAATGTGCACTCCCTCTTTCGCTTCAATCGCCTGATGGAGCCCGTCCGACCAGCGGCGTCCAGGCATGAGCCTTCCGGTGAATTCATCCACGATGATAACTTCCCCCTCCTTGATGACGTAATCGACGTCGCGCTTAAAGGTGCTGTAGGCCTTGAGGGCCTGATTGACGTGGTGCAGGGTGTCGATATGTCTTGGGTCATAGAGGTTGCGGATGCCCAGCAAACGCTCCACCTTGGCCACCCCGGTCTCCGTCAGTGTTGAGGTTCGACTCTTCTCGTCAACAGTGTAGTCTCCTTGGGCCTCGATGGCAGCGCGCTCTTCTTGGGTCGGATCGCCCTGGATCACAGCTCCGCGCTGTAGCTTGGGGATGATCCGATCGATGGTGTAGTACTTGTCGGTCGACTCCTCTGCGGGACCGGAGATGATCAGAGGGGTCCTCGCCTCATCAATTAAAATGTTATCCACCTCATCAACGATGGCAAAGTTCAGATCTCGCTGAACATATTCATCCCAGGAAAACTTCATGTTGTCTCGTAGATAATCGAAACCAAATTCGTTGTTGGTTCCGTAGGTAATGTCAGCGAGATAGGCCTCTTGGCGTGAGACGGGGCGCAAGTTGAGATAGCGGTAGTCCTTCGTCATATAGGTAGGATCAAAAAGGTAGCTCTCATCATGGACAATGGAGGCCACGGAAAGGCCAAGGAGATGGTAAATAGGTCCCATCCACTGGACATCTCTTCGTGCCAGATAGTCATTGACCGTGATGAGGTGAACCCCCTTCCCTTCCAGGGCGTTCAGATAAAAGGCAAGCGTAGCCACCAGGGTTTTTCCCTCACCGGTTTTCATCTCGGCGATCTTCCCCTCATGGAGCACCAATCCGCCGATCATCTGGACATCGAAGTGGCGGAGCTTTATAGTCCGCTTGGACGCCTCCCTCACGGCGGCGAAGGTCTCAGGGATGAGGTCATCCAAACTAGCCCCATCGGCAAGCCGTTTTTTGAACTCGTCGGTCTTGCCGCGCACTGCGGCGTCGTCAAGCGCCTGCAGGCCCTCCTCAAACGAATTGATCTTACTGACGGTTTTTGAGTATTCGCGTAACAGCCGCTGATTGCGACTACCGAAAATACGAGTCAAGAAATTGGCCACGGGGGCTCCTGCAACAGATTGGCGCGCAAAGCCCGCTATTCTATCGTAACTCGCGATTTAAGGGTGATTCCCGGGAAATCAATGTGCCCGAAATTAACGATTCGGCCGGATGGCCTACTTGGTGGATTCGCGGATGAAATTCACCGGATTGACGCGACGGCCATTTTTGAGCACCTCGAAGTGCAAGTTCGGTCCGGTAGCGCGACCGGTCTCGCCCATCAGGGCAACCGTCTGCCCTTTTTTGACTTCATCACCAACCTTGACCATGTTTTCCGAATTATGAGCGTATCGGGTTGAGTAGCCATTGCCGTGGTTCACCTCAACCATGATGCCGTACCCGTATCGATCTGCCGACCAGGTCACAACGCCGTCCGCAACCACCAGAACGTCTGCACCAAGTTTGCCGGCAAAATCGATCCCGGTGTGGTTGGCGAGTTTGCCCGTGAATGGATCGGTGCGCTTGCCGAAGTACGACGAGATCCAGCCCGAGCCAACGGGCCGCCCCTGCGGATAAACCCGCTTATTGAGATTCTGATGCATCAACACGGCTTCGAGTACGCCAAGTTGTGCTTCGCGAT